>JBJTAU010000343.1:0-3075 GCA_046090965.1 Limisphaerales bacterium
GTGTAGCTGATGCGCTCCAGCGCGAAGTCCAGCGGCGCGACGGCCTTCCACGACACCGGCGCTTGGCAGCCGCCGACGGAGAGCTTGCCGTCCGGCCCGGAGGCGCGGCGGTTGACGCGGGAGGGGACTTGCTTCAGGAACGGCCACACCGCGCCCTGATACTCGCCGTTGACCTTCTCCAACTGCACGCGCGTGACGATGGCGTTCTGGAAATCGCCGACCATGAGTTGGCCCCGGAACGGCCCGAAGCGGTCGTCGGTAATCTCCGCGAAGCCCGTGACGGAGCGCGCGAGCTTGTAGGGGAACCACACCGCTGGCGGGTCGAAGCGCGTGTGCTTGCCGTATTCCTCCTGCTTGGCCGGCCACGCGCTTGGGTGGCCGTAGAACTTGCCGGGCGTGACGTGGTTCAGCTTGCACGCGCCAATCCACGCGCCTTGGTTTTCAGAGACGAAAACGTCGCGGTCGGGGCCGAAGGTGCCGATGCCATTCGGTTCGCGGAGGCCGGAGCAAATGGTGTCGAGCTTCTGGCCGTCGGGCGAGAGGCGGAGCGCCCAGCCCATGTAGTTTGCGTCCCACCGTCCGGCGTGGCCGGCGTTGGCGAGGATAAAGTTGCCCGCCTTGTCGAAGACCGGGCCATAGACAAAGGCGTTGTAGCTGCCGGTGTAGCCCCAGCTTTGGTTTAGGCACTCGAACAAGTCCGCCTCGCCGTTGCCGTCCGTGTCCGTGAGCCGGTAGAGCGCCTGCTTGGTGCCGACGTAAATCTTCCCGTTGCGCACGGCTACGCCCATCGGCTCGCACAACCCGAGCGCGAAGCGGCGATACTTGGCGGCGGCGGGCGCACCCTGCGCGCCCTCGATGACCCAAACCTCGCCCGGCCAAGTGCAGACGGCGAGGTCGCCGTTGGGGAGGAAGTCCATGCCGGTGATGAGGAGGTTCGCTTCCTTGGGGAGAGGGAAGGCTTCGGCGCGGAAGGTGGGAGTGGAGGCGGAGCTGGGGCGCAGTGCTGTGTGACCCGATAACGGCGTTTGGTGACGAACATCTGGTCCGGCTGCAATTTGCGCCTGTGGCGTAACCAACTTTACCGGCCCATTCGCCTTGAGACGTTGCATTGCCAAGTCCTTGTTTGGCCAGACTTCAGAGTCCAAGGAGACGCTCAACGGTTCGGTGCGGGGCTCAATCAGCATATACACCTGAGCTTGTGGCCCCGTTACACGCTGGCGGGGATTGCCCTTCTCGGCACCTTGCTCCGTGACTGTCTCGGCTTCGTAATTCACCTCCTCGTTCATCACAGCCAACCCGATATTGCCTTTGCCATACGCCATGACGAGGAGGGCGTCATTCTCTCGCTCGATGATTGCTGCGAAAGGTGGCGACCGCTGAGGCACCAACCTCGCACGGCCCTTCTCGGCGTGCGCCAAAAACCACAGCTCCGACCTGGACCCATCCACCAAGAAATCGCGACCAATCCCTGCAGAGTAGTCCAAGATGACTCGCGGAGATTCGCTGACGGTGAGATTTCCCCCGTTGCCGTTGGGCATGGTGTAGCTAATGCCAACAGGCTTCTCGCGCGTTCTCAGATGCATGAACGCACATCCCTCAGGCAGGTTCGTCGTATATTTCAGCGGCTGCTTCCCCACCGCCCACGGAAACACCGGCGGCATGGTCCAGAGCACCGTGCCGTCGTTGGTGCTGATGAAGGGGGACTTGGGCAGGCCGTATTGCGGGCCGAGGAGCGCGAGGCCTTTGCCCGACCAGACGGTGTGCGTGCGCAGCAGCGCGGTGTCGAAGGCCAGGTGCAGGTTCGTTGCCAGCGGCACCACGATGCTGCGCGTGCTCTGTGGCATCGGGGCCATGCGGAACGGTTGGTCCGGCGCGTCGTAGTGCGGCGTGACGGGGGCGGCGGCAGCCTTGGCCTTCGTCGCCTGCGCGTGGGTGGCTTCGGGCGCGGTGAATGACAGCACGGCGAAGGTCAGCAGGAGACGGAAAAACGGTCGGCGCATGGGCGAACTTTGCGACGGGGCAGGGGAGAGGGCGATTCAATTTGTGCCTGCGGGCCTGCTTTTGAATTGCAGCGGCGAATCCAGTCTGCTTTCAATCAGTGCAGCACTAGTCATGTCCAACGCCACCGATTCCAACCCTCGCCGCATCCGATCTGTGATGGTCGTGGACGACGACGTGGAGCTGGCGATGATGTATAAGGAGCTGCTCGGCTCGCAGGGCTACATCGTCAACACCGCGCCCAACGGCGTCGAGGCACTCAAGATCATCATGCGCCACGACGTGGACGCGATCATCTGCGACATGATGATGCCGCACATGCCGGGCGATATGTTTTACCTGGCGGTCGAGCGCGTGAAGCCGCACTTGTGCGCGCGGTTCATCTTCGTGGCCAGCTACGAGGGCAACCCGAAGATCGAGGCATTCTTCAAGAAGGTGAACGGCATCGTCCTCTACAAGCCCACCACGCTGGGCAAGCTCATGGGCACGCTGAACCTGCTGAACCAGCGGCTGAACCAGGCCGCGCACAAGGCCGCCGGCGCGGCCTGACCGCCGCGCCCGTGCGGCGGCTACTTCAGCGAGCCGAGGAACTCCACGAGGTCGCGGATGTCGCGCTTGGAGAGGACTTGCACCATCGTGTCGGGCATCGCGGAAAGGCCCTTCTGTGTCTTCGCGACGTCGGCCTTCTTGAACTTTATCACACCGTCCTCCGGCGAGTTGATGACCACTTCATCGGGGCCGCCGGGCTTGGTGACGCCGGCGAAGCTGCGCCCGTCCTTCAGCACCACCAGCAGCGTCTCGAAACCGGTCGCGATCTTAGCGTTTGGCGCGACGATGCTTTCGAGCAGATACTCGCGCGTCTGCTTCGCCGCGATGCCGTCGAGCACGGGGCCGACTTCGCCGCCTTCGCTGCCGACCTTGTGGCAGCGCGCGCACGAGGCTTCGACCTTTTCGAGGAAGATTTTGCGGCCCGACTCGGCGTTGCCGCCCGCGAGCGCGCCGCGGTAGCTCCAGAGCAAGTCGTCGGGCATGCGATGCGCTTTGTATTTTTCCAAACCGGCCTTCACGGAATCGGCC
>JBJTAU010000344.1:0-2511 GCA_046090965.1 Limisphaerales bacterium
CTCGACGCCACGGGCGGTGATTCCGGCGCAACCAGCAAGCAAAGCACCATCCGTCGCTGGGTCGCCCCGCTCGACGGCGAGGTGAACATCAACGCCGAACTCATCCACATGGACGAGAAGAGCGACGGCGTCATCGCCCGCATCCTCAGCAGCCGCTCCGGCCCGCTCGGCGAATGGACCGCGAAGAAACAAGCCGTCTGCACCGACCTCGCGAAGATCGCCGTCAAGAAGGGCGACACGCTCGATTTCATCGTCAGCAGCGCCAGCGGTAAAGGCGCCGCCCCCTATCAATGGAGCCCCAGCATCGTCATGCCCGGCGCCGACATGCCCGCGATGCCCGGCATGAACCGCCGCTGGGACGCCCGCGTGGATTTCGCCAACCCCAAAGCCCCGCAAAAGCCTCTCACCGCGCTCGAAGAACTCTGCCATGCCGTGCTGCTCTCCCCGGAGTTCGCAGTGATGGAATGACACCTTCTGTTGACCATGAACATGCGTTTCAACATCGTGATCCCGCTGGCGCTTTCCACCTCGCTTGCGATGGCTGAGGGGGACGAGTTCTTCACCTCGAAGATCGAGCCGCTGCTCAAGCAGCATTGCTTCGCCTGTCACTCGCATGAAAAAAAGATCCAAGGCGGGCTGGCGCTCGACTCGAAGAGCGGCTGGGAAAAGGGTGGTGACAGTGGGCCGGCGGTCGTGCCTGGGAAGCCGGAGGATAGCCTGAACCGCGGAGCGTCCAGAAAGCAAATTCCTATCAGTAGTTGAATCTGGGGCTCGGAATGATTACGAGAAAGCGGAAAGCCCTCTTTTTAGCCTGCACTCACCAAACGAGGTGCCGCTGGTGTGGGACTGGCTTCCGGAGCGGACCAAGCGACTTTTTGCCAATCCGACAAACTTGGATTTGGTAAAGGAATTGGCCAAGGAGTTGGTCAGGACCAAAACGCTGGACGGCGATGCCGTCGAAACCCTGTTTCAGAAGCGCCTTGTCGAATTGTCGCAGCAAATCGCCGCCGCCGCGTTTCCGAATGCCGCGCCACCCCCACCCGACGCTTGAAGCATAGCCCGCGTTGGTTAGCCTTCCGGAATGCAAAACGCCGCCGTTCTGCTCGCCCTCGCGCTAGCCCTTGGTTGCGCCGAGGCCGCGTTGGTCGAAATCCCCGACCGCGTGCGCCGTTGGCAGTCGTTTCCCGATTGCGTTCTGGTCCCGACCAAATTCGGGGACGGCGACAGTTTCCGCGTGAAGCTGGGCGACGGGCGCTAATTCGTTTTCAGGCTGGCATTTATTGACTGCCCCAAAGCCGACGCCACCGAACCGACCCGAAACCTTGAGCAAGCCGAATTTATCGGCGTCCCTGTTGGCGACATTCCCGGGTGGGGGAAGTTGGCGACCGCAAAAGTTTCCGAACTGCTCACCACGAAGCCGTTCACGATCAAAACGAGGTGGGCGAGTGCGCTAGGCCGGAGCCGCCTGCCACGATTTTTTGCAACGATCACGACCGCCGACGGGAAAGATTTGGGCGAAACGCTCCTAAGCCTTGGCCTCGCCCGCGACCACGGGCAACCGATGGAGCCACCAAGCCGAGAAAAGACAGACGCCTACAAACACCGGCTTCGCCGATTGGTGAACGTCGCCCGTGAGGCCAAATCGGGAATATGGGGCGGAACGCTGCCAAAGTAGCCCCACCGCGCCCCCGCCGCCGAGACCAAGCCCAACATCCTCGTTATCCTCGCCGATGACCTCGGCTACGGCGATCCCGGCTGTTACAACCCGCAGTCGAAGATCGCGACGCCCCACATCGACCGGCTCGCACGGGAAGGGATGCGCTTCACCGATGCCCATGCGCCGGGGCCGCTGTGTCATCGTTCGCGTTACGGACTCATGACCGGCCAGCATCCCTTTCGCACCGATGTCTCGAAATGGCCCACGCAGCCGCTCATCCAGAAGGACCGGGCCACGATTGCCTCCGTCCTGAAAAGTGCGGGCTATCGCACGGCCATGGTGGGCAAGTGGCACCTGGGCTTTGAGGAAAGCGGTTACGACAAGGTCCTGCCCGGCGGCCCGGCGGATCGCGGCTTCGACACCTTCTTCGGCTTTCGCGCCTCGACCGACATCCCGCCGTATTTTTACCTGCGCGGAGATCGTGCCGTGACGCCGCCGACGAATGAGATCGCGGAACATCACACCGAAGGCCTCGCTCACATCCAGGGCGAGTTCTGGAAAGGCGGCGGCATCGCGCCGGATTTGGAACTCAAGAACGTGCTGCCGCGCTTCACCGACGAAGCCATCACCGTCATCCGCGACCACGCCAAGTCCGCGCCGGAAAAGCCGCTGATGCTCTACTTCGCCCCAACCGGGCCGCACACGCCCTGGCTGCCTTCCGCCGAGTTTCAGGGGCGCAGTGCCGCGGGCATGTTCGGTGACTTCACCATGATGGTGGATGCCATGATCGGCCGCGTGCTGGACGCGCTCGACACCCTCGGCCTCACAGATAGCACGCTCGTGGTTTTCTCCGC
>JBJTAU010000345.1:0-2725 GCA_046090965.1 Limisphaerales bacterium
AGGAAACCGATCCCACCAACCCCAATATCTGGATCGCGCTGGGCATCGGCGTGGGCATCTTCGTGCTGATCTACCTGCTGGCGCTGCCGTTCAAATACACGAGGGGCCTGCTCTATGAGCGCGGTTGGGTGCAGTTCGCGGGGACGTTGTTCTTTGGCTGGGGCGTGGGTGTGCTGGGGCTCAAGCTGCTGAAGATCCGCCACCAGCAGAGCGCCTTGCGACTTGATGTGTTGCCGGTGGATATCGCGCGTGAAATTGCGAAGGACAATGTGGGATCCTTCATCCAGCACGTTTATGCGCTGCCGGTGAAACTCCGCGACAGCCTCATGGTCAACCGCATCCGCAAGGCCCTGGAGCTGTTCGAGACCCGGCAGGTAAACTCCGAGGTCTCCACCATGATGGGCAACCAGTCCAACATTGACGGCGCGCGCATCGGCGGCAGCTACACGCTGGTCAAGGTCTTCATTTGGGCTATTCCCATCCTTGGATTCATCGGCACGGTCATCGGTCTCTCGGCGGCCATCGCCTACTTCAAGGACGTGATGAGTCCCGAGGCGATCAAGGATCCCTCCCTGCTGATGAAGTCCATGGGCGGCGTTACCTCCGGCCTTGCTACCGCCTTCGACACCACGTTGCTGGGGCTCATCTACGCGTTGTTTCTCACGCTGCCGATGTCGTCCCTCCAGAAACTCGAGGAGGACACGCTTACCCACGTGGACGCCTACTGCAACGAGAACTTCCTCCCGCGCCTCAACGACGGCTCCGGCGCGGCGGGTGGCGACATGGGCGCGCTGGCCGACGTGCTGACGGCGTCCATCACGCGGGCGCACACGCAGTTCCTGACGGGGCTGGATGCGGCCTCCAAAATGGTGCGGGAACAGGCCGAAGGCTTGGACAAACGGGCCAACGAGAACCAGAAGCTGGTGCAGGAAAACTTCACCAAGGCCATCGCCGCGTTCAATGAGACCGCCGGCAAGACCCTGACCGACCTCGGCAAGTCCGCCGGGAGCAGCATGGAGACCTTGAGCACCACCTTGAAGAAGGCCACGGATCATGTCGGCGCTCTTGAAAAGGTCGCCTCCACTCAGCAGGCGCAGCTCGACGCTTCGGTGAAGGAAACCCTCGCCAAGCTCCAGCAAGATTCCAGCAAGGTCATCGCGGAGGCCATGAAGACCTCGATTGGGGAAACTTCCAAGGCCATCGAGAACACATTCAAGCCCGCAGTCGAGCAGGTAAACGCGCTCACCGACGCGGTCAAGTCCACCGCCCAGCATGTTGGCACCTTGCAAAAGCAGGCCAGCGAGCATCAGAGTTCCGTGCAGAAGGCCATGCAGGAGGCCGTCACCAACGTCCAGAAGGACGCCGCCAAGGTGCTGGAGGAATCCATCAAGGCCTCCGCCGCCCAGTCCTCCAAGGCGATCGAAGAATCCGTCAAGCCCGCCATGGTGCATTTGGCCGCCATTGGCGAGGCCGCCAAGAGCGCCGTGGCCGAGGCCACCGCGCTGCCAAAACAGTCGCGCGAGCAGCACGCCGCCGGGCAGCAGGCTTTCGTCGAAACCACAGGCCGTCGGCAACGCGACCTGGCCAAAGCTCTCGAGGACGCCATCCGCCCTGCCGCGCAGCAACTCGGCTCGCTCGGCGACGTCGTCAAGACCGCCGCTGGCCATGTCGCCTCACTCGAGCGCAACGCCGCCGAGCAGCAGGCCGCCATGCAGCGGGCCAAGCAGCAAGCCATCGCGCGCGGGCAGCAGGAAGCCTCCAGCAGCCGCGCCGCGACGATCCGCTCCACGGCGGCTCAATCCGCCAAGGCCATGGAAGAAGTCATGCGCCCTGCGGTCTCCCAGCTTGCGGCCATTGGCGAGACGGCCAAGAACGCTGTCACCGAGGCCACCTCGATGCAGAAGCAGGCCCGCGAGCAACATGCCGCCGGCCAGCAGTCCTTCATCGAGACCACGACCCGCTTGCAGCGTGACTTGGCCAAGGCGTTGGAGGACACCGTCCGTCCCGCCGCGCAGCAGCTCACCGCGTTGTCGGACGCGGTCAAGGGCACCGGCAGCTACGTGTCCGGCCTGGAGAAGCAGGCCCGCGAGCAGCAAGTCGCCGCCGAGCGCGCGTTGCATGAGGCCACCGCCCAGTTGCAACGCGACGCGGCACGCGGTCTGGAAGAGGCCTTGCGCCCGGCCGCGCAGCAACTCGCCTCGCTCGGTGATGCCATGAAGAATGCCATCAGCCAGATGTCACAGTTGGAGCGGAGCGGACGCGAACAGCAGAGCGCGGCCCAGCAGGCCTCCCTCGAGGCCAGCCGCCAGATGCAGCGCGACGCCACCAAGGCGCTCGAGGACAGCTTGCGGCCCGTGGCGCAGCAGTTGAGCGCCTTGAGCGAAAGCGTGCGCTCGGTGACCACTCAACTCGGCGGGTTGGACCGCGTCGCAGCCGACGCCCAGGCTACGGTGGCCCGCTCGGTGGAGTCCAGCATGGGCCGCGTCCAGCAGGATGTGTCCCGCGCCGCAGCCGACACCATGCAGACCGCCAACCAACAGTTGGCGACGCTGCAGCAGGGCATCGTCGCTTTGAACGAGACACTCACCGCCCTAGGCGGCAAGACCATCGTCATCCAGCAGGCCGCTCCGGCCGGGAAGGGCGGCTTCTTCAGCCGCCTCTCCGGCAAGGGCTGAAACTGAAGACTGATCACTGAACACTGATTACTGACTGACCCATCATGGCC
>JBJTAU010000346.1:0-3627 GCA_046090965.1 Limisphaerales bacterium
CCGATGAATCCCGCGCCGCCAGTGACAAGTGCTTTCATTTAGAAGTGCGAGGAGTTTTAGCGCGAGCGGCGGGGATTGCCAGCGAATCTCTCCACCACCGGCCCCCTGCCCCGCCAGAACAACCGTGCCCTCGCCGGATCGCCGTCCCGGCCGCAGGACGCCTTGAAGCGCGCGCGGGCTTTGGCGAGAGTGCGGCGGCATGAACACTCCGCCCCCGTCGGCGCCCCGGCAGCACCCGCGCGATCCCTTGCATGGCATCACGCTGGAAATGATCCTCAACGACCTCTCGGCGCGGCACGGCTGGGCCGAGATGGGACGGCGGATTCCCATCCGCTGCTTCCTCTTCAACCCCAGCGTGAAGTCCAGCCTCACCTTCCTGCGCAAGACCCCTTGGGCGCGCAAGAAGGTCGAGGAATGGTTCATCTGGGAGCTGCCGCACGAACCCGCCTCGCCACCGCCAACCACCACGCCGCCAACCGGCCCTTGACGCGCCCGACGCGCTCACCCAACCTGCGCCCCATGAAGAAACTCTTGCTCCCCGTCCTGTTCACCGCCCTCCTCCTGCCCGTCCGCGCCGCGGACCAAGCCAAGCCCGCCGCGAAAGCCGCGCCCACCACCGCGACCTTCTACATCACCGAGGTGAAGTGCAGCAGTTGCGCCGCCTCGATTGATGAGTCGCTGCGCAAGCTGCCGTCCGTCACCAAGATCGCCGACCTCAGCGAGAGCACGGGCTTCGCGATCGTCACCTTCGATGCGCAGACGGTCAGCTACCATCAGGTCGCGCAAGCCGTCTTCGCCGCCGCGCCCGTCCATGGCGATGCCTACGTCGCGTCCCTCAAGTTCCACATCCCCGCCTACGCCAAGGGTGACAACGCCGCCAAGGTGGACGCCGTGTTCGCGCAGCACAAAAGCAACGTCCGCGTGGAAGTGAAGAACAAGGCGCGCGGGGAGTTTCAGCTCTTCTTCGAGCCGCTCGCCGTCAAGGCGGGCACCAAAGGCCCGCAAGGCTGGAACCTCGACCAGTTCGTCGCCGCAATCAAAGAGCCGGCCCCCAAGGGCCTCGGCCTGAACTTCGAGGTCAAGGGCGAGAACTAAGCTCCCGCGGTCGCTCAGCCCCGCCGCCGGGCGGCGAGCCAGCCCCAGATCATCCCGATGACGAGGCCGCCGGCGTGCGCGCCGTTGGCGATCGGGCCGGCCAGGCCGCTGAAGCAGAAGAAAAACCACGCCATCGAGGTGATGACGGTTTCCCGGCTCAGGCGCAGGCCACAGCCGGGGTCGAGCTTCCCCCGAATCCACATGTAGCCGACGAGGCCGTAAACCACACCGGACATGCCGCCAAAGTGGGGCAGCCCCGTGGCGACGTATTCCACCACGTTCGAGCCGACGCCGATCACGAGGACCAGCCAGCCCAGCAAGCTCGAAGACTGGCGGCCTTCGATCATGCTGCCCAGATCGGCGAGCCACATGAGGTTGAAGAGGATGTGCAGGAACCCCAGGTGGATGAAGATGGGCGTGAGCAGCCGCCAGAACTGGCCGTCGCGGAGTTCCGGGACTTCGAGGATGCGCCGCCACAGCGGCCCGAAGTTCCGATGTTCGGAGAACCACAGCGCCCGCACTGGTTCGAAGTCCTCCCCCAGGCCGGTCAGCACGAACACGACGACGCTGACGGTCATGAACACAAAGGTGAGCGGTCCGAAGCGGTAGCCCTTGAGGCTGGGGAAGAAGGTGCGCGCGTCTCGCAAGCGCCGGCGGTAGCTAGCGAGGTCCTCGGCTTCCCGGCGGCGGACGTCCGCCGCGTCGTTCGTGGCGCGGGCGAACTGCGGGTCGGCCGGGTTGCGCCGGAAGGCGGCGAAGAACTCCGCCGCGCGCGGGCAGTCGTCGTCGGACTTCACCCAGATTTCCCAAGCGTTGTTCGTGCCCCGCTCCAGTTCATGGCCGATGCCCTGCGCGCAGAGGAAGTCGCCGAAGGTCTGCGCGGCGGACTCGTCCGGGATTTCCCCAATCGTTCTCATGGCTGCGGGGAAGTTAGCCGGGCCGGGCGGATTGCGAAGCGGGAAATCCGCCCGTCACGCGCAGCCTCACAGGCCGGACAAGCCCACGGGCAGCGAGGAGAGCGCCACGCCGGGATTGGGCGTGGTGAAGTAGTTCGCGGACCAGTCGTTGGAGAACAGGATGACCGGGTTGTTGCCCATGTCGTAGCCGAGCTTCGCGCCGGTTGGCAGGGAAAGCGTGTCGAGCTGATCCTCAGTCATCCCCGCCGGCAGCCAGCGGACCACCGACCACGGGGCGAGTTCCAGCCGCGAGGCGGCGCCGTATTCGCTCTCCAGCCGGAACTGCACGACCTCGAACTGCACCGGCCCGACGGCGGCGAGCAGCGGAATTTTGCTGCCGGAGTGCCGGATGGTCAGCGCCTGGATGACGCCTTCCTGAAGCAACTGGTCGAGGCCCTGGCGGAACTGCTTGAACTTCGCCGTGTTCGGATTGTGCAGGAACGCGAAGGCTTCCGGAGTGAAGCGCGGGATCTCGCGATACACGATGCTCGCGTCCGTGGTGAGCGTGTCGCCGATGCCGAAGCCGTCGTGGCCCACGAGGCCGATGACATCGCCGGGGAACGCCTCGTCCACGGTCTCGCGTTCGTTGCCGAGCAGCTTGTGCGAGCTGGAGAGGCGGACCTTCTTGCCCGTGCGCGAATGGCTCACGCTCATGTCGCGCTCGAACTTGCCCGAGCACACGCGCAGGAACGCGATGCGGTCGCGGTGCCGCGGGTCCATGTTCGCCTGAATCTTGAAGATGAAGCCGGAGAAGGCCGGATGCTCCGGCGCGATGGGCGTGCCGGCCAGCACGCGGGGTTTGGGTGGCGGGGCGTGCTGAAGGAAACCATCGAGCAGGAGCTGCACGCCGAAGTTGTTGATGCCGCTGCCGAAATAGACCGGCGTGGTGAGCCCCGCGAGGACGGATTCGTCGTCGAACTCCTCGCCGGCGAGGTCGAGCATTTGGATTTCCTCCACCGTCTTGGCAAACGTCTGCTCGTCGAGGCGTTCGCGAATGGCGGGATCGTCCAGACCACCGACCTCGACGGGCGCACGATACGCGCCGCCGACGGTGCGCTCGAAGAGATGGAACTGCTTCGCTCGCCGGTCATAGACGCCCTGGACCTCGAAGCCCATGCCGATGGGCCAGTTCACCGGGAACGCGCCGATGCCGAGCACTTTCTCCAGCTCGTCGAGGAGGGCGAGCGGCTCTTTCATCGGCCGGTCGCACTTGTTCATGAAGGTGAAGATCGGCACGCCCCGCTGGCGGCAGACCTCGAAGAGCTTGCGCGTCTGCGGCTCGATGCCCTTCGCCGAGTCAATCACCATGACCACGGAGTCCACGGCGGTGAGCACGCGGTAGGTGTCCTCGGAGAAGTCCTTGTGGCCGGGCGTGTCGAGCAGGTTGATGCGGTAGCCGTCGTAGTCGAACTGAAGGACCGTCGAGCTGATGGAGATGCCGCGTTTCTTCTCCAGTTCCATCCAGTCGGAGGTCGTCGCGCGTTGCTGCTTGCGCGCGGTCACGCTGCCGGCGAGCTGCACGGCGCCGCCGTAGAGCAGGAGCTTCTCGGTCAGCGTCGTTTTGCCGGCGTCCGGG
>JBJTAU010000347.1:0-4850 GCA_046090965.1 Limisphaerales bacterium
GCGCACCACCGACCCGACGCTGCTCCAGACGCTCTTCACCCGCAATGACCCCGAGTTGTTGTCCGCACTGGAGCAGGCCAAGGGCGGCGCGTTCATCGAGGAAGTTCGCAAAGCAACCACGCCCGCCTCGGCGAAGCGAAATAAGGGCGACATCGATCCGGTGGAAGGGCAAATCCGCAAGCTGGAGCTCAAGCTCAAGGAGAACCCCAAGAGCGAAGAGCTGCAGTCCGAACTAAAACAGGCGAAGGACAGGCTCGCGAAGTTGCAGCCCAACCCTTCCGCTGAGAAGGGAACCCCGATGAAGCTGGAGGACTACATTACGCAGGTGTTCCTCCGCACCGTCAGCCGTCCGCCCACTGCGACGGAAATTGAAAAGGCCCGCGCCGACCTTGCCGCCGCGAACTCGCCTGCCGAAGGTGTCCGCGAACTCCTCTGGGCCATGCTCAACACCCGCGAGTTCATGGTGAATCACTAAGCCGCCCTTTAAGTCAGAACCCAAAACTCAGAACAAAATATGTCCACTCATATCACCTGTGACGGAGTCGCCCGCCGCGACTTCTTGCGTGTCGGTGCCCTCGCCGGCGTCGGCCTCAGCCTCAGCGATTACTTCGCCTTGAGCAGCCAGGGCGCGGTCGCCGAGAGCAAGAGCAAGGCCGCCATCTTCGTGCGCCTTGGCGGCGGTCCCAGCCACATGGACACCTTCGACCTCAAGCCCGACGCCCCGGAGACGCATCGCGGCGAGTTCAAGCCCATCAAGACCAACGCCGACGGCGTGATGATCTCCGAGCACCTGCCGAAGCTCGCCCAATGCGCCGATAAGTTCGCCATCCTGCGCGGTGTCAGCCACACGCTCGCGGCGCACGAGCTGGGGACGCGCTACATGAACACCGGCAACCGCCCGTTGCCCTCGCTCAACTACCCGCACTACGGCGCGGTCGTGGCGAAGGAAATGCGCGGCACGGAATATCTGCCCAGCTTCGTCGCGGTGCCGAGTCTCGGCGAGAACGCGACTGGCTATCTCGGCGTGGAATACGGCCCCTTCGAGACGGGCGGTTCGCCGCAGCCCGGCAAGGCGCTTGAAGTGCGCGGCCTTGCGTTGCGCAACGGCGTCACCCTGGAGGACGTTGACCGCCGCCAGAACCTCGTGCAGCGCTACGACAACGCCTTCGGCGAGTTCGCCAAGGACGACAAGCTCCTGGCTGGCATGGACCAGTTCGGCCAGAAGGCCTACTCGATGATGCGTTCCAGCAAGGCGCGCGATGCCTTCGATACTGGCAAGGAATCATCCAGCATCACCAAGCTCTTCGGGAGCGACCAGTTCTCGCAGAGCTGTCTGCTGGCCACGCGCCTCATCGAGAGCGGCGTGCGCTTCACCAGCGTCAGCCTCGGCGGCTGGGACACGCACAGCGACAACTTCAACACCCTCAAGAATCGCAACCTCCCCACCCTCGACGCCGGTTTGAGCGGCCTGTTCAACGCGCTCGCCGCGAAGGGCCTGCTCGACACCACCGCCGTCTTCGTGACCGGTGAATTCGGTCGCACGCCCAAGGTCAACCAGCGCGGTGGCCGTGACCACTACCCGCGCGCGATGTTCTGCCTCCTCGGTGGTGGCGGCATCCAGGGCGGTCAGGTCGTCGGCGAGTCCGATGCCAAGGGCGAAGGCCCGAAGGACAAGGCCATCACGCCTGACGACGTGGCGGCGACGTTCTACCGCGCGCTGGGCATTGACTCGCGCAAGGAATACCACACCCGCACCGGCCGCCCGATCATGATTGTCCGCAATGGCACGCCGTTGAAGGAACTCGTGAGCTGAGTCCGACTGCGAAACTCTCCAAGGCCGCGCGGTTCGCCGCGCGGCCTTTTTGTTTCACCTGTCCGCCCCGCGCGCTTGCTGCTTCACTCCTCGCATGGTTTCGCTGAACGAACTGCTCGGCTCCGGACGCATCTACTCGCTTCGCACCAAGGCTCCCGGCCCATCGGGCAAGCTGCCGCTCGATGCCGACATGCTGCTGCACCAGCCCAGCGGCAATCTCTTCGGCTGGACGCAGAACGCCGGCATGGGCTGGAACCCTGCCGAGCTGGGCCGTCGGCAATTCCTCATCCTCAGCACCGAGGGCGGTCGGCGCGCGCCGGATGGTTCGCCGATTGCGCTGGGCTATCACACGGGCCATTGGGACATCGGCCTGCTCGTCGAGGCGGCGGCGAAGGAATTCAAGCGCCTCGAATGCCTACCCTTCGCCGGCTGCGTCTCCGATCCGTGCGACGGCCGCACGCAGGGCACGGCGGGCATGTTCGATTCGCTGCCGTATCGCAACGACGCCGCCATCGTCTTCCGTCGCCTCATCCGCTCGCTGCCCACGCGACGCGGCGTCCTCGGCGTCGCGACATGCGACAAGGGTCTGCCCGCGATGATGATGGCGCTCGCTGGTATGCGTGAATTGCCCGTCGTGCTCGTGCCCGGCGGCGTGACCTTGCCGCCCAGCAACGGCGAGGACGCGGGCGCCGTGCAGACGTTGGGGGCGCGCTTCTCGCACGGACTCGTCTCGCTGGAAGAGGCGGCGGAACTCGGCTGCCGCGCGTGTGGCACGCCCGGAGGCGGCTGCCAGTTCCTCGGCACGGCGGCGACTTCGCAAGTTGTCGGCGAAGCGCTCGGTCTCTCGCTGCCACACAGCGCGCTCGCGCCTTCCGGCGAACCCGTTTGGACGGAACTCGCCATCGCCTCCGCGCGCGCGCTCGTTGAACTCGAAGCGCGCGGCCTCAAGTCCCGCGACCTCCTCACCGACGCCGCGATTCGCAACGCGATGGTCGTCCACGCGGCCTTCGGCGGCTCGACCAACTTGCTCCTCCACATCCCCGCCATCGCGCACGCGGCGGGCCTGCGCCGTCCGACTGTGGACGACTGGATTGCCGTCAACCGCGCCGTGCCGCGCCTCGTGAGCGTGCTGCCCAACGGCCCCGTTCATCACCCCACCGTGCGCGTCTTTCTCGCCGGCGGCGTGCCCGAGGTCATGTTGCAATTGCGCACGCTTGGTATGCTCGCGCCCCCCGTCCTCCCCGCCAGCGGCGCGACGCTCGACGAAGTTTTGAACTGGTGGGAAGCCAGCGAGCGCCGCACGAAGTTCCGCGAGCTTCTCCGCACGCAGGACGGCGTGGACCCCGACGAAGTCATCTTCTCCCCGGAACGCGCGAAGGCGCGCGGCCTCACCAGCACCGTCACCTTCCCGCGCGGCAACCTCGCCCCCGAAGGCGCGGTCATCAAGAGCACGGCCATTGACCCGAGCGTCGTGGACGCGGACGGCGTCTATCGCAAGGAAGGCCCGGCGAAGGTCTTCACCAGCGAGCGCGCCGCCATCGCGGCCATCAAGGAAAAGCGCATTGCCGCTGGCGACATTCTTGTGCTCGCTGGCTGCGGCCCGATGGGCACCGGCATGGAGGAAACCTATCAGCTCACCAGCGCGTTGAAACATCTCCCCTTCGGCAAGCACGTCGCCCTGCTCACGGACGCTCGCTTCAGTGGCGTCTCGACCGGCGCGTGCGTCGGACACATCGGCCCCGAGGCGCTGGCGGGCGGACCGCTCGGCAAGCTCCGCGACGGCGACCGCCTCCGCCTCGTCATTGATCGCAACACCAACACTGGCTCCGTGGACTTCATCGGCGACGGCGACCGCGCCTTCTCCCCCGAGGAAGCCGCCGCCGAACTCGCCCGTCGCCCCAGCCGCGCCGACCTTGCCCCGAACGAAAACCTCCCCGCCGACACGAAGCTCTGGGCCGCCCTGCAAGCCGCCAGCGGCGGCACCTGGGGCGGCTGCGTCTATGATGCGGACGCGGTCCTCGCGAAGCTCCGTGCGCATTCGTAGTCAGCGCCGCTTGCGTAGGGAAGCGTCGCATCATCGCAGCAGGAGAATGATGCAATCGCCGGGGAGCGCCCGGCGTCGAAGACGGCATGATACGCCCGATCCTCCTGCGGATTTGCTTTTGGCTGGTGGCTTTGTTCGCTCCCTGCGGCTACGCGGCGGATGGTTGGGTGGACATTTCAACGGCGTTGCTCACGGGGTTGACGAACAGCGGTGTGAAGGGCGCGTGGCCCGGCGGTTGTTCGGGCGTGGTGGTGAACCGGATGAACGGGGACGTGACCATCAAGGTGGTGGGCGTGGGCTTGTGGCGCAGTTCCGATCAGGGCGCGAACTGGAAGCGGCTGGATGGCGAGACGATTTCAGGCCGGGACGAAACCGGCTGGGCGACGAGCGCGGATCAGAACGCGCCGGGGCGCATCGCCAGCTTCTCGCTGGATGGCACGGCGGGCTGGACGAGCGATGGCGTGACTTGGAAGAAGTTCACGAGCCTGGGACGCAACTGGGACTTTGGCTCGGTGGACTGGGCGACGCCGGAGCCGAAGGTCATCCTCGGCGCGAAGCATGAAACCTCGCCGCCGGGGGAAGTTTACCTGACGCAGGACGGTGGCGTGACGTGGAAGCAGCTTGCGATTCATCTCGCGGGCAGGCCGGACCGACTTTCGATGGCCGGCGTAGTGGACGCGACCACGGTCATTTACAGCAACGGCGACGGCATCCATCGCAGCACGGACGCGGGCATGACCTGGGCGAAGGTTTCCCCGGTCAATCCCCAGACGAGAATCCCCGTGCTCTTCCAGGGCGCGCACTTTCTCGGCAGCACGAACGGGCTGCTCGTGAGCGAGGACAAGGGCGCGAACTGGCGGGCGCAGGGAGCGGCGGTCAACATCTGGCAAGGCCCGTTCTTCGGGCGGGACAAGCGGGAGATGCAGGTGGTGGGCAAGGACGGCGTGTCGGTGACGCGGGACGCGGGCGCGACGTGGAAGCCGGTGGCGGGCC
>JBJTAU010000348.1:0-21808 GCA_046090965.1 Limisphaerales bacterium
AGCATTTGGACCTCCCGGACTTCGCGGCCCACCTGCCCTTGGATGGGGAGGATGCGGTGCCCGTCGTTGACGATTGCGTGGACTTGACACCCTACCTGCGCGAAGACATCCTCCTCGCGCTTCCGCAGCATCCGCTGTGCAAGCCTGACTGTCGCGGTCTGTCGCAGCTCGCGGCCGGCGGCGCGTCGGGCACCAACCCCCAGACGAACGCAGGCGCGTCGCCGTGGGCCGTGCTGAACCAACTGAAACTGAAAGAATAAGATTATGGGCGTCCCGAAGCGCAAACCTTCCCACAGCCGCCAACGCATGCGTCGCGCCTACAACAGCGTGCTCAAGCTGCCGCAGCTTTCTCCCTGCCCGCAATGCGCCGCGCCTGCGATACCCCACCGAGTCTGCCCGGCCTGCGGCTTCTACAAGGGCAAGCAGATCCTGACCGTCACGGCTGGGATGTAATTTCCAGCGCGGGGCGCGGCGGTTTTTCCGGCGCGCCCTTTTGCTTTTCCCGGACTGGTAATTCCCGGGCCTGACGGCTTACTCTCCGGCTATGCGCATCGCAGTGGATGTCATGGGGGGCGACCACGGTTGTGGCGTCATCATTGACGGCGCGAAGCTGGCGCTGGCCGAGAACCGCAAGCTGACCGAACTGCACCTCGTCGGCCAGGAGGAGGAAATCACGGCCCACCTCCGCCGCACCCATCTCGACGCGGACGCCCGCGTCCACGTCCTCCCCGCCTCGCAAGTCCTCGACATGGAGGATAAGCCGGTGGACGCCGTGCGCAAAAAGAAGGATTGCTCCGTCGTCCGTGCCGTCGAACTGGTCCGCGACGGCAAGGCCGATGCAGTTGTCTCCCCCGGCAACACCGGCGGCATCCTCGCGGCGGGCACGTTCCGGCTGCGCACTTTGCCCGGCATCAGCCGCGCGGCCATCGCCACGGTGATGCCCGAGCCGGAGAATGAGTTCGTCCTCCTCGACGCCGGCGCGAACACCGAGTGCAAGCCCTGGCACCTAGCCGAGTTCGCCATCATGGGCAGCATCTACTCCCGCGAAATCCTTCGGAAACCCCGCCCGCGCGTCGGCGTTCTCTCCAACGGCACCGAGGAGATGAAAGGCACCGAACTGACGCAGGCCGCGCTCGCCCTGTGCAAGAAGCTCGACCTCAACTGCGTCGGCTATGTCGAGGGCCACGACCTCTTCCACAACCGAGTGGACGTGGTGGTCTGCGACGGCTTCGTGGGCAACATCGTGCTCAAGACCTGCGAGAGCCTCGCGCGCGGGATGTTCGCCATGCTCAAGCGCGAGCTGACCGCCAACCCGAAGCGCAAGCTCGGTGCGCTGCTGGCCAAGAACGCCTTCCGCAGCATCAAGCGCCGCACCGACTCGGAAAACTACGGCGGCGCGCCGCTGCTGGGGTTGAACGGCGTCGTCTTCAAAGCCCACGCCTCCGCCCGTGAACGCGCCATCTTCAACTGCATTCGCATCGCAACGGAGACGCTGGAGTTCAACGTGAACCAGGCCATCGCCCGCGAGGCCGCCAAGGCGGAGCCGTTGCTGGAGGAGGCACGCAAAGCGGGCGCGAGCCCCGCGGCGTAGGCGAACGTGGCCGGGCCGCACCCTCGGCGGGGAGGAAGGAATGCCAGGGTGACTGCGGCAGATGCGAGCAAGTTACCGTTGCTGCCTTCCGGCCCTGGCGGGGTTGGCCTGTCAACATTCCGCAGGCCCTGGCCCGGCGATTAAGCCCAACGCACACATGGACAGCAAGCGTAGAAGCGCAAACTCCCGCGCCGCCCTTGACTCCGATGTGCATGCGGGCAATCTCCGCACATGCGTTCCTCTCCCTGTGCCGCCTTGCTGCTAGCCGCAGCGCTCACCTCCGTCCACGCCTCTGACTGGCCGATGTTTCGTGGACCGGGCTTCAACGGCATTTCTCACGAGACGGGCTGGAATTCCACATGGTCCGCCGACGGCCCGAAAGTCGCGTGGCGCGCCAAGATCGGCCTCGGTTTCTCCACCGTCGTCGTCAACGGCGGCAAGCTCATCGCCACCGGCCACGACGGCCGCGCCAAGGGCCAGGACGCGCTCGTCTGCCTCGACGCCGCGACTGGGAACGAACTGTGGAAGCACACCTACGCCGCGCCGCTGGGCAACAAGTATTTCGAGGGCGGCACCACCGGCACGCCGACGATTGACGGTGACCAGGTTTTTCACCTGAGCCGACAAGGCGACTTCTTCTGCCTCGATCTCACGACTGGCAAAGTGGTTTACCAGAAGCAGCTCGTGACCGAACTCGGCGTGGACGTGCCCGAGTGGGGCTTCGCCGGCTCGCCCCTTGTCGAGGGCGGGCTGGGCATCCTCAACGTGGGCAGCCAAGGCACCGCGCTCGGTACCGCCACTGGCACAGTGGGCTGGCAGAACGGTAAAAGTTCCGCCGCCTACGCCACGCCGATTCCCTTCGACCTCGACGGCACGCGCTGCGTCGCGATCCTCACGCACCGCGAGTGCGTGGCGGTCGCGGTCGCGGCCGGCAAGGTGCGCTGGGCGCGGAAGTTCACGTCAGCCTACGACACCAACGCCGGCGCGCCGCTGGTGCAGGACGGAGCCGTGTTGATCTCCGGCGAGACTTCAGTGGCCACGAAGCTGAATCTCCGCGACGGCTCGCCGGTCGCGGGGTGGAAGCCGGAGACGTGGACGCAGTTCAACGCGGGCGTCGTGCTCGGCGGGCACATCTACACCTTCCACGTCCAGGCCGGGAAGCCGGCGGAAGGCGAACTGCGCTGCCTCGACTGGCAGACCGGCGCGACCAAGTGGGCGCAGAGGGGCATGGGCGTCGGCTCGCTCATGGCGGCGGACGGGAAACTGATTGTGCTGAGCGAGACGGGTGAGTTGCTCGCCGTCGCCGCGAACCCGCAGAAGTTTGAAGCCCTCGCCCGCGCGCAAGTCCTCGGCAAGAAATGCTGGACCGTTCCCGTGCTGGCCAACGGCCGCATCTATGTCCGCAACACCCCGGGCGACCTGCTCGCGTTGGACGTGAGTGGGAAGTAGCCAGCCGTCAGTAGGAGACGACGTGAGGAGTCTCTGACTTTGGTCCGCGTTCCGGGTTCCGCATTCCGAGTTCGGGTGAGCCTCCTCACGTCGTCTCCTACGGGTTGGTGTTGCCCCCCGCCCGCCGCCTCGCTCAAGCTGTTCCGCGACATGCCTGACGCGCCGCGAATACTCTACTGCCACTGCCAATACGCGCAGGTCGTCCCGCCCGAAGTGAAGGAGGCCGTGCTAAGAAAGCTCTCCGATTCCGGCGTGGCCTTCGACGCCGTGGCCGACCTCTGCGAGATGAGCGCGCGCCAAGACCCCTCGCTCAAGCGCCTTGCGGACGGCGGCCCGGTGAAGATCGCCGCCTGTTTCCCGCGCGCCGTGAAGTGGCTCTTCCACACCGCCAAAGCCGACCTCCCGCTCGACACCGCCGAGGTGCTCAACATGAGAGTGCAAACCGCCGAGCAAGTCTGCGCCGCCCTCTTCAACGGCGCAGTTCAGCCGAACTTACCCAAAGGCAAAGTCACCGCCACCGACGCCCCCAAAGCCGCCGCTACCCAACCCTAGACGCCAGACGCCATTCCCCATCCCCTCCAATGAGCCTCACCACCGCCTCCACCCTCCGCGTCGTCCTCTACGAAGGCGCCGATGCGCAACCGCTCGACAGCACCGACCGCTTCTCCGCGCTGACCGCGCTGCTGGAGAAGGGTTTCGCCGTCACCCGCGCCGTCGCGGGCGGACGCGTCGCGCCGCATGAACGCGGGTCATTGCTCGTGCTCGGCCAGTTCGCCGGGCGCACGCCCGAGGCCGAGGGCGTGACCGCCGGCACCACCGTGCGCTTTCAGGACATCACCGGCCTCGACGCCGCGCGCATCGCCGACGCCGCCGAGGCCGTGCAGACCGAAACCGGAGCCGCGCGGCACGGCGAGTGGAAGCCGTGGTTTCCGGTCATTGACTACGACCGCTGCACGAACTGCATGCAGTGCCTGAGCTTCTGCCTCTTCGGCGTCTATGGCGTGGACGAGCAGAACAAAATCCAGGCGCAGAACCACGACAACTGCAAAACCAACTGCCCCGCCTGCTCGCGCGTCTGCCCCGAGGCCGCCATCATGTTCCCGAAATACAAGGCCGGTCCCATCAACGGCGACGAGGTGCAGGCCTCCGACCTCGGCAAGGAGAAGATGAAGATCGACATCTCCTCGCTGCTCGGCGGCGACGTCTATTCCCAGCTCCGCCAGCGCAGCGACGCCGCCAAGGCCCGCTTCAGCAAGGAGCGCGACGACAAGAAAGCCCTGGCCGAACGCCAGAAATGCCTCACCAAACTCGCCAGCGCCGGCGACATCCCGGCGGAAGTGTTGATGAGCCTGCCCTCGCCGGAGGAAATTTTGCGCAGAGCGGAGGAGGCGAAGGCGAAAGCGGCGGCGGCGCTCGCGGCCAATGCGGCCAAACAGTAGCATCCGCCCCAACGCTTGCCGCACTCATCTACTTCCGATACTTTCACCCCATGACTTGGCAGGAAAAAATCAGCGCCTGGCGCAAGATTTCGCCCGCACGGCGCAAGGCCATCCGGCTCGCGCAGGCGCCGCGCCAAGTCGCCTTGAGCATGGCATTTGAAGGCGAGCCGGTGGACTGGCAATGGCTGAAGGAACTACACCGCCGCAAGGCAGCACCCGCTTCGTAGAGACGACGCGCGGCATCCTCACGTTCCAGCAACTCGCCCCGTTGCTCGCGGAACGCGCGCTGCAAATCCAACTGGACATCGAAGAAGCGCGCTTCGCCTCCCACTCCCTCGACGAATCGCTCGTGCAAGAATTCCACCGCCGACTCTGCGGCGACTTGCTGCCGGAAATTGCCGGACGTTGGCGGAGCGTCGCAGTGCGTGTGAGTCATGGAAAACCAAAGACGGCACAACTTTGAAGCAACTCGACGAGCGCGCCTAGAAGCGCGCAATCCTCAACCTTTAACCATGCTCCCCTCCCTCGTCTTCCGCACGCTGCGCTCCGCGAACAAGCGGTGCATCGCGAAGTTCTGCTGGAACTTCGGCGTGAAGGGCATGCTCTCGGTCGAGAAGTTCAAGCGGCGCATCAAGCGCGGCGAATATTTCCCGCCGTTCCTCTACCTCTCGATCCTCAACTCCTGCAACCTCCGCTGCCAGGGCTGCTGGGTGGATGTCGAGGAGCGCGACGCCATCGAACTCGACACGCTCAACCGCACCATCGAGGACGCGCAGGCGCACGGGAACAGCTTCTTCGGCATCCTCGGCGGCGAGCCGTTCATGCATCCGCAGCTCCTCGACCTGCTGGCGGCGCACCCGGACTGCTACTTCCAGATTTTCACCAACGGCCAGTTCATCACCGAGAAGGTGGCCAAGCGCCTGCGCGAAATTGGCAACTGCACGCCGCTCATCTCCATCGAGGGCCGCGAGGTGGTCAGCGACGAGCGGCGCGGCAAGAAGGACGTGCTGAACAAGACCTTGCGCGGCCTCGACCACTGCCTCAAGGAAGGCATCCTCACCGGCGTCGCGACGAGCGTCTGCCAGACGAACATTGACGAGCTGCTCACCGAGGATTGGCTCCAGCACCTCATCCAGCGCGGCGTCCACTACGCTTGGTATCACACCTACCGGCCCGTCGGCCCGAAGATGAACATGGCCCTCGCGCTGCACCCGGACCAGCTCGTGCGCGTGCGGAAGTTTGTCACCGAGATGCGCGCGAAGATGCCCATTGCGATCATTGACGCCTACTACGACGGCGAAGGCCAGGCGCTCTGCCCGATGAGCACCGGCGTCTCGCATCACATCGGGCCGAAGGGCGACATCGAGCCGTGCCCGATCATCCAGTTCGCGACCGAGAACATCAGTGACCCGCGCGGCATCTACGCGACGATGCGCGACAGCGCCTTCCTGAAAGACTTCCGTGAACTCAGCGCCCACCACACGCGCGGCTGCGTGGTTCTCGAACGCCCCGACCTCGTGAAGCAACTCGTCGTGAAACACGGCGCGCGCGACACCACCGTCCGCGGCACCGCGATGGCGGAACTCGACGCCATGACGCCGCGCTTCAGCCAATGGCTCCCCGGCGAGGAAATCCCCGAGAAGCACTGGATGTATCGCCTCGCCAAGAAGTATTGGTTCAGCGACTTCGGCGCGTATCGAACGGCCGACCACAACCGCACCGTGGCAGCGAAGGCCAAGCAGCTTGTCGAGGTGGGAGACGGCTGAGGGCCGTTGCCTGCGTGGCAGGGACCCCAGCGGCGACGTTGCTTTGGGTTGACGCGGTATGTCGGAGAAAGCGGCGTCGCGTTTCGCCTGCCACCGCGCTGTTCACCGTGCCAGCCCAAGGGAGAGGCCGGCGATGATCAGGAGGCGAAATGCACTGTTGACACCCCTTTGCAACTTTGGTGTTATCCCCGTCCCTTTTGGGGACAAAACTTATGTATGCAGTTTTAGAGACGGGCGGGAAGCAGTATCGCGTCAGCGCCGGTGATACGCTCGAAATCGAGCGGCTCGCCGTCGAGGCCGGGCAGCCGGTGACGTTTGACCGCGTGCTGCTTGTCAACGCCGACGGCAAGCTCAGTGTTGGCAGCCCCACAGTGGCCTCCGCGAGCGTGGTGGCCGATGTGGTCGCGCACAAGCGCGGCGAAAAGGTCATTGCCTTCAAGATGAAGCGCCGCAAGGGCTACCACCGGACGGTCGGCCACCGGCAGGAACTCACGGTCGTCAAGATCAAGGAAATCAAAGCTTAAGCGCGGGCTGGCCCTGCCAGCGCGCCGAAAGGAATCTTATGGCACACAAGAAAGGTCAAGGCAGCAGCCGCAACGGGCGCGACTCCAATGCGAAGCGCCGGGGCGTGAAGGCGTTTGGCGGCGAGTTCGTTTCCGCCGGCAGCATCATCGTCCGGCAAGTCGGCTCCAAGTTTAACGCTGGCGTCAACGTCGGCACGGGCCGGGACTGGACGCTGTTCGCCCTCGTGGACGGGCACGTCAAGTTCGAGAAGGACAAGCGCCGCGTGAATGTCACGCCCGCGCCCGCCCCGGGGACCGCGGCGGCGGCGAAAAACTGACCCTGCCGGCACTGATTCACGGGCGAGGCTCCGGCCTCGCCTTTTTTGTTGGACTGGGCAGATTCACACGATTGATGGACACGGACCGGCACTTTTCCAAACGCCCGACTGGTCGTGCTGGTTTTCAGACGTCACTCCGGGTGGGTGCGTCCCGGTTGATCTTCGCAGTCGCGTTAGCTTGCGTCCCCTAGTCGTTTTCTTCCGCCATGTTCATTGACGAGGTAAAAATCTTCGCACAAGCCGGGCACGGCGGCCGGGGCTGCATCGCGTTTTGCCGCGAGGCTTACCGGCCCAAGGGCGGCCCTGACGGTGGCAACGGTGGCCGGGGCGGCAGCGTGATTCTCCAAGCGGACCACGACCTGAACAATCTGATCGGGCAATACTACGTCCCCCGGCTCATCGCGGAGAAGGGCCAGCACGGCCTGGGCAAGGGCATGGACGGGCACGCCGGCAAGGATCTTATCGTGAAGGTGCCCTGCGGCACGCTGATCTGGAAACTTCCCGATCCGCTGGAAGACGCGGTCCCAGCCGAGAAGCCCGCGAGTGCTCCGGTCGAGATCAGGAAGAAGGCCGTGCCGCAGGAGCCGGTGCTGATCGCCACAGCCAAACGGCCTTTGCTGCGGTTCGCCGGCAATGCAATGGCGGAGGAGATTGATCTTTCAGCTGACGACGCGGAACCCTTCCAGCACGGGCCGGACGATGCCGAACTCGTCGCTGACCTCACCGTTCACGGTCAGCAGTTTGTGCTGTGCAAGGGCGGGCGCGGCGGCTTGGGCAACCGCAACTTCGCCACGGCGCGCAACCAGACGCCGCGCTTCGCGCAACCGGGCGAGCCGGGCGGCGAGGGCTACTATCGCTTCGAGCTGCGGATGATGGCGGATGTTGGCGTCGTGGGCTATCCGAACGCAGGCAAGTCCACGCTGCTCACGGCGATCTCCCGCGCGCGGCCGAAGATTGCGGCCTATCCCTTCACCACGCTTACCCCGCAGGTGGGCATCGTGGAATATGCTGACTTCAAGCGGCTCACCCTCTGCGATGTGCCCGGCCTCATCGAGGGCGCGCACGAGAATGTCGGCCTGGGCCACGCGTTCCTGCGCCACATCACGCGCTGCAAAATCCTCGTGATCCTCCTCGACATGGCGGGCACGGACGGCCGCGAGCCGTGGAGTGATTATCGGCAACTGCTCCGCGAACTGCAGCTCTACGATCCCGCACTGCTGGAGAAGCCGCGCCTCGTCGTGGCCAACAAGATGGACGAGCCGGTGGCCGAGGCGAACCTGAAGAAGTTCAAGCGCCGCGTCCCGCGCACGCCCGTGCTGCCCATCGCGGCGGCGTTCGACGAGGGCATGCCCAAGTTCAAGGCCTTGATTCGCGAAGCGGTCGAGGAAGCGGTGGCGACCTGAACGCCCCGGTGGGTTGGAGGCAACGCTCTCGCTCCGGCGGCAGCGCCGCGCGCCGGCTCCAGCTTTCGGCTTGGAACTGACAGGGGTTTCTGCATCCTCTCCGCCGTTTGACACCCGCGACCAAATCCACCGGCACCCGCCGTCGCGCCAGGCCCACGCGGGCCGCCGAACCGGCCGACTGCATACCCTGCATGGGAGCCGCGCCGGCCACGCCGTTGGTCACGCCACAGTTGCAAGGTCTGGCGCTGGGCCTTGACAGCGAGTGCGAGTTTCTCCGCGCCGTGGCGGATTCCGTCACCGAGCCGTTCTACGTTTGGTCCGTCGGCGGCCTGCTGCTGATGGCCAACCGCGGCTGGGAGGAGGCCACCGGCATTCCGCGTGGGTCATCCCTGGGCAAGTCGTGCAGCGCGATTTTCCCGACGCAGATGGCGAAGCGCTTCCTCGAAGTGAACCGGCTCGTCATCGACCAAGGCGTGCCGGTGCGCGAGGAGGAGTTTGTGGACAAGCCCGAGGGCCGCGTGCTCTACCTCACGCTCAAATTCCCCATCCGTGACAAATCCGGCCGCATCGTGGCCGTGGGGGGACTCTCCTTGAGCAAGAAGGCCTGAGCGGCTGCTGCCCCCCGAAACCAGTTCCCACGCTCGCCAGACCGCCAGGCGCGCTGCTATGCTGCGCTTCGCAAACAGATGTCCACCCCCGCCCATGGCACTGCGTTCCGTTGGCTCCGCAACGGCGATGAAGCCTTTGCCGCCATGCTCGCAGCCATCGAAGCGGCGCAGCAGTCGGTGCGGCTGGAGACCTACATTTTCAGCGCAGGCGTCCCGGGCAATGAGTTCCTCGCGGCGCTGCTGCGCGCCCGCCAGCGCGAGGTGCCGGTGTATGTGCTGGTGGATGCGTGGGGCTCACAGGATTTGGCCGACAGTTACTGGGAGCCGCTGCGCAAGGCCGGCGGGGAGTTCCGCTGGTTCAACGAGCAGACGCACCGCGGCTTCCTCTTCCGCGACCACCGCAAGCTCCTCGTCTGTGACGAGCGCATCGCCTTTGTCGGCGGATTCAACCTCGCGCCGGAATACGCCGGCGACGGCGTGACGCGCGGCTGGTGCGACGTGGGGCTGCACATCGCCGGGCCGCTGGCCGCGCAGCTTGCGGAGTCCTTCGACAAGATGTTCACCCGCGCCGAACTGCGCCACCGGTCCTTCATGCGCGTGATGCAGACCGGCGCGCACGCGCGCATCGCCGGCGCGGACGGCGACCTGCTGATGAGCGGCCCCGGGCGCGGCTTCAGCACGCTCAAGCGGGCGCTGCGGCTGGATTTGAAGAACGCCCGGAACGTGCGGATCATGGCGGCGTATTTCCTCCCGACCTGGAAGCTGCGGCGCTCGCTCCAACTCGTCGCGCGGCGCGGCGGCCGGGTGCAGCTCATGCTGCCCGGCCAGTCTGACGTGCCGCTGGCGCAACTGGCCAGCCGCCGGCTTTACCGCACGCTGCTGGCGGCGGGAGTGGAGATCTACGAGTATCAGCCGCAGATCCTCCACGCGAAGCTCATCCTGGTGGACGACATCACCTACGTCGGCTCGGCAAACCTGGACACGCGCAGCCTGCACATCAACTACGAGTTGAGCCTGCGCCTGAAGAATGAGCGGGTAGCCAAAGGCGGGCAGGAGCTCTTTGCCGAAAACCTCGCCCGTTGCAAACGCATCGGGCGCGCGGAGTGGCGCGCCTCGCAGACCTTCTGGACCGTGCTCAAACAACGGTGGGCCTACTTCATCCTCGCGCGCATGGACCTCTTCCTCGCCCGCCGCCAGCTCGCCGGGCTGCGTTGAATTGATCTCACCTCGACCTCGGGGCAAGTCCTTCAGCTCCGCTGACGGCGCGAGGCCGCTCGGGCCGGCTGCATTCCGGCGGCAGGCGTGCCGAAGCCAGCCGGATAAAAGTGTTCCATGGGAACGTTGAGCACGCGCGCGATGATGAACAGCTCACAAGCCTTGAGCAGCCGGATCTGGGCTTCGATCTTGGCGAGTGTGCCGCGAGTGAGATCCAGCCCCAGCAACTGGCAGCGCGCGGCCATTGCTCCTGCGTTAGCCCCAGCTTGGTGCGGATGCGGCGCAGGTGTTCCCCCACCACATTGGCCCGCTCATCTGTCCGATTCCTCGCCGACCGCGTCCCATTTGGCTCCATGCGCCTTCACATGGCACAAGGTCGGCGGATTCTGCCTGACCGGATGGGTGTCTACGGGACCGAAGGGAGGTCCAGCTCAAGCCGGATGGGGCTGCGAGTCTGCTGAAACGGCGGCCATAATCCGCCGCTACGGCTCAGGTTCCGAGGAAGGCTTTGTGCACCGCGCGCATCGCGGCTTCGCCTTTGTCGAGGCCGATGACGACGCTGATCTTGATTTCGCTGGTGGAGATCATGTCGATGTTTACGCCTTCCTTCGCGAGGGTCTCGAACATCTTCGCCGCGACGCCGCTGTGGCTTTTCATGCCGACGCCGACGATGGAGAGCTTGCCGATCGTCTCGCTGACCGCGAGATCCGCGTAGCCGACGTCGGCCTTGAGGGCGTCCATGACCTTGCGGGCCTTGGCGAGGTCGGGCTTGTCGAGGGTGAAGGAGATGTCGGTGGTGGGCGACTTCGAGCCGTGGCTGATGTTTTGCACGATCATGTCCACGCCGATCGCGCCCTCGGCGAGGGCCTTGAAAATTCGTGCGGCGACGCCGGGTTTGTCCGGCACGGCGACGAGCGTGACCTTGGCTTGGTTCTTATCGAGGGCGACGCCGCGCACGACGACGCCTTCCATGCTTTGCGTTTCTTCTTTCACGATGGTTCCGGGGTTGTCGTTCAGACTGGAGCGGACTTCAAACACGACGCCGAATTTCTTGGCGAACTCGACGGAGCGGAGCTGCATTACCTTCGCGCCCGCGCCGGCGAGCTCGAGCATCTCGTCGTAGGCGATCTCGGGGAGCTTCTTCGCACCGGGCACGATGCGCGGGTCGGCGGTGTAAACGCCGTCCACGTCCGTGTAAATCTGGCAGAGATTGGCCTTCACGGCAGCCGCGAGTGCGATGGCGGTCAAGTCCGAGCCGCCGCGACCCAGCGTGGTGATTTGCCCCTCGGCGGTCTCGCCCTGAAAGCCCGCGACGATCACGACATTCCCCGCATCGAGCTGCGCGTGAACTTTCTTTGGCGTGATGTTCTTGATCTTCGCCTTGGTGTGGACGCCGTCGGTGACGATGCCCGCCTGCGCGCCGGTGAGGGAAGTGGCCGGGATGCCGAGCTGCTGGAGCGCGATGGCGGTGAGGGCGATGGTCTGCTGTTCGCCGGTCGCGAGGAGCATGTCCATCTCGCGCTCGCTGGGCAGCGGGGTGATTTCCTTGGCAAGTTTGATGAGGTTGTCGGTCACGCCGCTCATGGCGGAGACGACGACGACGACTTGATCGCCCCGGTTGCGATGCTCGGCCACGCGGCGGGCGACGTTCTTGATGCGCTCGGGATTGCCGACCGAGGTGCCGCCGTATTTTTGAACGATCAGGGCCATGAGGGTTATCTGTTTTCCAACTCTTTCACGCGCGACGCGAAGACTTGGTATATCAGCATGGCGTTTTTCGCCAAGAAATCTTGCTGCCGCCCCCAGTCTTTGCGATCCGCTGGATCGCAATCGCGCAAGTAAAGCGTGATGTAAGCCTTGTCCGCGTCAGTCGTGTCATCCCAGACAAGAGGTTGAGCGACTTCTCGCTCGATGGATTCCTTATCTTTCAGCAAGGCTTCAAAGTCCTGCTTCGCATCTGGGCCGCAGCAGGTGACGTAAACACCGGCGCGTTGTCTGGCTGTGCTGCGCCACATTTGCAGCCGAAAGTTTGCCCAGCCTGTAGGCAGAACCATGTTGCCTTTGCGTGGAGCGCTTGGAGCTGATGGCCAAGCCTTTTGCCTATTGAGCAGGTCAACCACGCCGGACCAATACTCAAAATACTCCGGTCCTGAATCATCTCGACGCTTGGATTCGGATACAGTCTTTATCCACTCGTTTGGCTTGCACACGATGTTGAATTTTGGGGCGGGTGGTGAATCCCCGATCTTCCATAGCTCAACCTCCAAACCAAAGAAGTTGATTCCATCCTCGGTCTTTTCGTTTAGCCAATCCAAAGCCGCCCTGTGTTCGTCAGTGAAGCGTTCAGCGATCCAAACAACGGTCACTGCCTGCAATCCCGCAGCGTAGGTAAGCAGTTGGCCCAAGTGTGTGTGGTCGGTCCTTTCAAGTTGGTTCTCAATCAGCACCCAAGAATCTGTCCTGTTATCCTTGCAGAGAATATCGGCACGAAACGGCCCCACGTCCTTTTCCTGAGCCTCTAGCGATAGCTCCAAACCGATTGCCTCAGCGAGAACCCGCAGGTTTTCTTCTTTCGCGAGCCAAGGCGTAAAGTCGCTGGATTCAGATGACCAGCCGACTCGAAGGTCAACCTTCTCCAATTTGCCGAAGTTTTTTTGCTTCATAACCTGCACACCTCAATGCTTCGACAGCAAGTAGGCGCGGAACTGCTCGTAGTCCGCGCCCATGCGGTCGTAGTCCTCGGGCAATTGCAGGCCGGTGGTCATCGCGGCGGGCACGTCGGGTGCCCAGCCCACGACCTTCTCGACTTCCTCGGGGAACTTCGCTGGGTTGGCGGTCTCGACGATGACGGCGGGCGTGTTGCCCAGCGGCTCGACGGCGCACCAGTCGAGGAAGCCCTGCCACGCGACGACGCCGTGCGGTTCGAGGAGGATTTGATACTTGTTCCAAAACTCGCGGAGCGACGTGCGCGTGCGTTCGTCGTTGATGGAGGTGGAGAAGAGGTCGCGGCGCATCGCGACGAGGTCGGGCGGGCGATGGACTTTCCCGGTCTCGTCCATGTGGCCGCCATAGACCGCGACGAGCCGCGCGAGGTTGCTCGGGTGGCCGACGTTCATCGCGTTGGAAACGGAGTTGCGCGAGGGAACCACCTTCTCGTAGCTGCCGCTGGCGAGGTAGCGCGGGAAGGAGTCGTTGTCGTTGACGGAGGCGATGATTTTGCGCACGGGCAGGCCCATCTCGCGCGCGACGACCGCGCCCATCATGTCGCCGAAGTTGCCGCTTGGGATGCTGAAGACCATCGGCTGGCCGGGATGGGCGAGGCGCGAGGCGGCGTAGAAGTAATACACGCACTGCGGCAGAAGCCGGCCGATGTTGATGGAGTTCGCGGAGGAGAGGTGGATACGGGCGAGCGCTGGGTCGGCGAAGGCGCGCTTCACCATCGCCTGGCAGTCGTCGAACTTGCCGTCCACGGCCACGGTGCGGATGTTCTCGCGCAGCGTGGTCATGAGCTTGCGCTGGCTTTCGCTGACCTCGGCGATGGGGAAGAGCACGATGACGCGGACGCCGGGCACCTCGTGAAACGCGTGCGCCACGGCCGCTCCGGTGTCGCCGCTGGTGGCGGTGAGGATGGTTACTTGACCGCCGACCTCCTGCAAAAAGCGTCCGAACATCTGCGCCATCATCTGCGCGGCGAAGTCCTTGAAGGACGCGGTCGGCCCCTGGTCCAGCCGCATGAGATGCACGCCGCGCTGGATGACTTCGAGCGGGACGCCGAAGTCGTAGGCGGTGTTGCACATCGCGGTGAGCGCGTCGTCGGGGATGACACCCTCGGTGAACTTCCGCAGCACGCGGAAGGCGACCTGCCGATACGGCAGCCCGGCGAACTCGGCGATTTCCGCCGGCGTGATGTGCGGGAAGCGCTCGGGCAGATACAGCCCACGGTCGGGTGCCTGCCCGGCAAGGAACGCCTCGCGTAGGTTGACGGACGGCGACTGACCGTTGGTGGAGCGGAAAAGGAGCTGGCTCATTTACTCAAAGCTCTCGACGCGAATCATCACGGGCGCGGACTTCACTACGGGCAGTTTCGCCACGGCGGCGAGGGCCTTGCGCATCGCGGCGTTGGGCGCGTCGTGAATCATCAGGATGACCGGCACGGTTTCGCCGTCGTGACCCTCGGGCTGGATGATGGAGGAGATGCCAATCTTCGCCTTCGCCAGGATGCCGGCGATTTTCGCGAAGACGCCCGGCCGGTCCTCGACCGTGAGCCGCACGTAGTAGCGCGAGACCACGTCGTCCATCGGCAGCACCGCGCCGTCGCGCTCGTGCGGGACGAAGGGCGGGATGCGGTTCTTGGTGCCGCACTTGAGGTCGAGTGCGGCATCGGCGAGGTCGCTCAAGACCGCGCTGGCCGTGGCGTCCTGGCCCGCGCCCTGCCCGTAGTAAAGCGTGTCCCCAACCACGTCGCCGCGCACGAGGATGGCGTTGAAGACGCCGTTGACGTTGGCGAGGACGTGGGAGTTCGGGACGAGCGCGGGATAGACGGAGACTTGAATTGCGAATGGTGAATTGCGAATTGCGAATTTTCCGCCGTGCCCCTGTCGAGCATTCGGCATTCGCAATTCGCCGTTCGACATTGCCTTCACGCAGCCGAGCAGGCGGATCGTGTAGCCCAGCTTGCCGGCGAACTCGATGTCCTGCCGCGTGATGTTGCGGATGCCTTCGGTGAAAATCTGCTTGGGGTTCACCCAGAAGCCGTGCGCGAGCGACGCGAGGATGCCCGTCTTGTGCGCGGCGTCGTGGCCGTCCACGTCGAGGTCCGGCGGCGTCTCCGCGTAGCCGAGGCGCTGGGCTTGCGCCAGCGCTGCGTCGAAGTCCGAGCCTTCGTCCTTCATGCGGGTGAGGATGAAGTTGCAGGTGCCGTTGACGATGCCGAACAGCCGCGTGATGCGATTGCCGATCAAGCCCTCGCGCAACACCTTGATGATCGGAATGCCGCCCGCGACGCTCGCTTCGTAATACAAGTTCGCCCCGTTCGCCTGTGCGGCGGCGAACAGCTCTTCACCGTGCGCGGAGAGCAACGCCTTGTTCGCGGTGACGACGGGTTTGCCGAGCTTGAGCGCGGCCAGCACGACCTGCCGCGCGGTCGTCGTGCCGCCCATCAGCTCGACGATGAGGTTCACCGCCGGGTCCGCCACGACCGCGTGCCAGTCCGTGGTGAGGAGCGCGGCGGGGATTTTGACCGCGCGGGCCTTCTTCGCATCGCGCACGGCGACGCGCGCGACGGTCAGCGACACGCCGAGCCGCGACGCCATGAGTGCGCCGTTCCGCTGGATGGCCTGGAACACGCCGCCGCCGACCGTGCCCCCACCGATGAGGCCCAAATTCACCTGCCGCATAGAGGCGCGGAGACTATGCGAAGGCGGCAGGCAGACAATTCCTTTTTGACCGCGAGCCTGATGATCGGCTAGCGCGTGTGATCCAGCGGGCTGCGAGGTAGCCTACTTCGCGATTTCGAGCGCGAAGAGCTGCTTTTTGTCGCGCTGGAAGATTTTCCCATCCGCCAGCGCCGGATGGCTCCACGTGGTGCCGCAAACTTGAATGCGGCCCAGCTCCTCGAACTTTTCCGGGCTGGCCTAGAGCAGCAGCATCGTGCCGTTCATATCCTGGACGAGGAGCTTGTCCCCGGCGGCGATCACGGCGGCGTAGTCGTTGTAACCGGGCTGGCTCCACTTCACGTCGCCGGTCTTGAAGTCCACGCAGATGAAGTCCGTCTTGGCACCGGTGCCTAGGCCGTAGAGGTGACCATTGACCAGCACGGGCGTGGCGAGGGTGATCTTGACCTTGTCGTTTTTCCAAGCCGGCTCGAGCTTGAAACCGCCGCTGTCCTTGGTCACCGAGAACTTGGTCAGGCCGACGGACGAGGACGAGATCGTCACGGAGTCGTCCGCGAGGATGGGGGTGAGCACGTGGCGTTTGGCGCCGGTCTTGACTGGGGTCTGCCAAAGAATTTTGCCGTTGGCGACATCCACTCCCATGAGCGAATCGCCCGTGAGATGCACGACCTGCCGTATGCCCGCGAGCGTCCCGACCATGAGGGAGGAATAGGCGGTGTTTTCGCGACCGGCGGTCCAAAGCACCTTGCCGGTCTTCTTGTCGAAGGCCACGAGCGTGCCCTTGGTCGGGCTGCCTACCGGGACAAAGATGCGGTCGCCATCAATGACCGGCGAGCCGTTGTTGCCGTGGCGGCGGGAAGCGGTCTCGCCCGCCTCCTTGCTCTTGTTCTTGTTGCCCAGGAACGGCGCTTCCCAGTCCTTGTCGAAACTGGTCTGCCAGAGGACTTTTCCGTCGGCCAGGTTGAGACAGCGGAATTCGCCCCGGCAGGTCTGCGTGTAAACGCGGTCGCCGTCCACCAGCGGTGTGCAGCGCGGCCCGGTGCCGTAGGCGTTCTCGAACGCCTCGGACTCACCGACGGCGGTATGCCACAACTCCTTGCCAGTCTTCAGGTCCAGGGCGTGGGCGACCTCCTGGTCTTTCTGCTCGTCGAGGTAAATGAGTTTGCCGCTGGCGACGATGGGCGACGCCTGGCCGTTGCCGATGGGGATGCTCCAGAGGGTTTTGGCTTCCTTGGGCAGGGCGGCAATGGTGGCCGGCGCGTGACCGTCACGGTTGGGGCCGCGCCATTGCGCCCAATCGGCGGCGGACAAGGTGGCGGCGACGGAGCAGGCGGCGAGGCAGAGCGGAGTTTTCATTCAAGTGCGCGGATATTGACGGCGGCGGATGCGCTGGCAATCAAGTTCCCGCCGGCGTTCCTTCAAGCCCCGCCGTTGACAAGCGCCGGTCCAATGCGGACAACTCCGCGCATGACGAAAGTCGCCATAGTCGGAGCGTCCGGTTACTCGGGCGAGGAACTCGTTCGCCTGCTGCTCAACCACCCGCACGCGGACCTCGTCGCCGTCACCTCGCGTCAACAGGCCGGACAGACGGTCGCCCAAGTGTTCCCGAAGTTTGCCAGCCATCCGCGCGCCCGCGCGCTGCGCTTCGTGGAGCCGAACGCCGAGTTGCTCGCCAAGCAGGCTGAGGTCGTCTTCCTCGCCTTGCCGCACGGCGTGGCGGCGGAGTTCGCCGTGCCGTTGCTCAACGGCGGCGCGCGGGTGATCGATCTCAGCGCGGACTTCCGGCTCAAGAGCGCCGCAGTCTACAAGGAGTTTTATTCGCATGACCACCCCGCGCCGGAGTTGCTCGCGAAGTCGGTCTACGGCCTGCCGGAAGTTCACCGCGCCGCGATCCGGGGCGCGACGCTCATCGCCTCGCCCGGTTGCTATCCCACGAGCATTTTGCTGCCGACGCTGCCGCTCCTGCGCGCCGGCCTCATCAAGCCGCAGGGCATCATCGCCGACTCGATGAGCGGCGTCAGCGGCGCGGGCCGCAAGGCGGAGCTGGACTACCTCGTCGTCGAGTGCAACGAAAGCGTGCGCCCCTCCGGCGTGCCCAAGCACCGGCACTTGTCGGAGATTGAGGAACAACTCACCCTCGCGGCGGGTGCGCCGGTGACGATCCAGTTCACGCCGCACTTGATCCCGGTCAATCGCGGCATCCTCACCACGCTCTATCTCGCGCCGGCGAAGCGCGTCGCCCCCACCGAAGAGACCGCCGCGCTCGGCGCGCAAATCACCGCCTGCTACCAGGCCGCGTATGCGAACGAACCCTTCGTGCGCGTGCTCGAAGGCAAGGCGTTGCCCGATACCAAGAACGTCGTCGGCACCAACGTCCTCGAACTCGCGTGGCGGCTCGACCCGCGCACCGGCCGGCTGCTCGTGATGAGCGCCGAGGACAACATCGTGAAGGGTGCGAGTGGCCAGGCCGTGCAGAGCTTCAACCTCATGTGCGGCTTCCCAGAGACGGCGGGGCTGCTCTGAAGTGCGGGGAGAACGTCCAGTCTCAACTTTCAATCTTCAGAGAGGCGCTCGAACGGTTCCTGTGGTAGCTGAGGGCTGGGCGCTGAGCGTTCGGCTTGTGGGATGCGTGCGCTTCGCATTGAATCTGCGACGGACCAGCCGCATCATTCTCTCCGTTCAATGAACTCCACTCAAGCTTGTCCGAGGTGCGGCGCGCCACTGCTGGCGAACGCTCCGGCCGGCCATTGCCCGGAATGTCTATTGGCGCTGGAGTCGGCCGCCCGCTCAGGCGAAAGAGCTCAAGGGGGCTGTTGGAGGCCGAACTCAGGCTGCGGGCGAAAGGACTCTCAAATTCCCTCGTCCGAGAGTCGCTCCAAAATGCGGTGGAGCAGCTTGTTGAACTCTATTCCTGCTGGCAGAAACCGGACAAAGCCGGTGAGTGGAAGGCGAAGCTCGCGGAGATTGCATGGCCGGCGAAAGAGCCCGCGCCTGTTCCGTGAATGTCCGCTGCTAACCTCCCAAAGGCGGAGGGCCTGCGTTTCCCCACGCCCATTCGAAGGGAACGACCGACTGCTAAGTGCAAGCTCGCTGCGCCCTATGGCGAGTGTTGAGCGTTCGCCTCGCGGGACACGCGCACCTCCCCGCATGGTGGCCCATCCACTGAATGGCCCGGGGCGTCGGGCCTTCGCGTCCTTGGCGCGAGGCGACCATCGCTGCGCAATCATTGCTCAAACCAAGCGGGTTTGCGCAGCGATTGCCCAGAGCGCGGCGGACAGCCTCCCGTTTCCGGCCCAAATCCATAAGTCCGCCTTGGCACGAGGTCTGCGGGGTTGGGTGACAAATCCGCGTCCGCCTAGCGGGCGCAATCGTCATCACATCAACCCAACCAGCAGGATAAATATGAAGAAGTCAGCCCTCCTCGCCGCCGCGCTCCTTGCGCTCGGCGGACTCACCACCAACGTCAGCGCCCAAGAACAGCGCCAGCGCGGCAACTTCAACCCGGACGAGATGCGCGCCCGCATGATGGAGAACTTGCGCACGCTCCTTGAGGTCAAGAACGACGACGAGTGGAAGCTGATTTCCGCCCGGCTCGAAAAGGTTCGCGAGGCCCGCGACAAAGTGCGCTCCTTCAGCGGTGATTTCCGCATCCTGTTCAACATGGGCCGCGAAGGTGGTGGTGACCAAAATCGCGGCGGTGATCAAGGGCGTGGCGGCCCCGGTGGCGGCCGTGGCCCCGGCGGCTTCGGTGGCGGCACGCCGAATCCTGATGTCGAGGCCTTCTCGAAGGCCGTCCAGACCAAGGCCCCGACCGAGGAACTCAAGCAGCGCATGGCCCGCGTGCGCGATGCCCGCAAGGCCGCCGAAGCCGAATACGACAAGCTCGCTGACGAGTTGCGCCAGGTGCTGACCGTCCGCCAGGAAGCCGCGCTGGTCGCCATCGGCACGCTCAAGTAATCACGCCGCAACCGGGAAACAGGGATGAGCCAGCTCACCATCGCCGACGGAGCCACGCGGGAATTGCTGGAACGCATGATTGCGGACCGGCAGCTCTCCGCGCTCGACGCCCAGGCCTTCGCCAAAGCCGGCGGGGCCGCCACCGAGGACGCCGTCCTCCGCTGGCTCGCGACCGAGTATGACGTGCCGTTCACCGCGCTCGACGCCGTCGAGCCGGACCGGCAGGTGCTCTCCCTGTTTCCCGCGCGCGTGCTGCTGAAGGAGCAACTCCTCCCGCTCAAGCGCGACAATGGCGCGGTGGAAATCGCCACCAGCCGCCTCTTCGCCACGCAGGGCCTCGACGCGCTCAAGGCCATGACGGGCCTGTCGCTCCGGCCCGTGCTCGCGCCCACCGAGGCCATCGGGCGCGAGATGAAGAAGCATCTCGGCGTCGGCGCGGACCCCATCGGCACGCTCAACGAAGAAGCTGGCCTCGAAGTCGTGCAGGAAGGCTCCGGCGACGACACCGACCTCGACAGCGCCGCCGAGGACGCGAGCATCATCCGCTTCGTGAACCAGGTGCTGCGTGACGCCATCGAGCTGCGCGCATCGGACGTTCACCTCGAACCGTTCGAGGACGAGTTCCGCATCCGCTACCGCATTGACGGCGACTTGCAGGAAGTGCCCGTGCCGCCCGCGCTCAAGCGCTTCCAGCCCGCCATTGTCTCGCGCGTCAAAATTCTTTCCCACCTGAACATCGCGGAGAAGCGCGTGCCGCAGGACGGCCGCATCAAAATCCGCGTGGACACGCACGAGGTGGACATCCGCGTCTCCATCATCCCGATGCTCCACGGCGAAGCGGTCGTGATGCGTTTGCTGCGCCAGAACTCGAAGCTCCGCGGCATGGCGGACCTCGGCATGGCGCAGCGCGAACTGGATTGCTTCCGGCGCGTCGTGCAGCTCCCGCACGGCATCGTGCTCGTCACCGGCCCGACCGGCTCCGGCAAGACCTCGACGCTCTACACCGCGCTGAACGAGATCAACGATCACATTCGCAAGATCATCACGATCGAGGATCCCGTTGAGTATCAGCTCAAGGGCGTGAACCAAATTCAGGTCAACGAAAAGGCCGGGCTGACGTTCGCGCGCGGCTTGCGCTCCATTCTCCGTCACGACCCCGACGTGTGCCTCATCGGCGAAATCCGCGACCAGGAGACGGCGCAGATCGCCGTGCAGGCCTCGCTCACCGGCCACTTGGTTTTCTCCACGTTGCACACGAACGACGCGCCCGGCGCACTCACCCGCCTCGTGGACATGGGCGTGGAGCCGTATCTCGTCGCCAGCTCGCTCGAAGCCGTGCTCGCGCAGCGCCTCGTGCGCGTGCTTTGCCCGCACTGCAAGCAAGTGGACGACTCGCCTATCGCCGCCGCCTACAAGGCCAAGCTTGGCATTCCGCCGGACCACAAGATTTACAAAGCCGTCGGCTGCCGCGAGTGCCGCAACACCGGCTTCCACGGTCGGCACGCCATCTTCGAGTGGATGGACACGAACGTGGAAATCCGCCAACTCATCCTCAAAAACGTCTCGACCGACGTCGTCCGCGACGCCGCCATCCGCGACGGCATGAAGACGCTGGCCGAGGACGGCTGGCGCCTCGTGCGCCTCGGGACGACAACGGTGGAAGAAGTCCTGAGCGTGACCACCGCGAAGGAAGTCTCCCGCACCAGCGTGGATGAGAAGGACGACGGCGGTGATGAGCCGACGGCGGCAGAACTGGCGGTGGCGAGGTGAAAATGAAGCTCCTCTTTCCAACTGAAGCAGCGGCCCGCAAATCACGCGAATGGACGCGAATGGAGTCGAGCGCTGAATCCGAGGTTGCTTTCGGCGCTGGCGGTCGCGTTTGTGGAAATGAGCGGCCCTTCCCCCTCACCCCGGCCCTCTCCCTCCGGGAGAGGGAGGAACGCCTTCCGCTTTCGGCCGACAGGTGCGCCAAAGCACTTCGAGTGCTGACTACCTTTCCCCCTCTCCCAGCGGGAGAGGGCCGGGGTGAGGGAGAACGGCGGCTACTTGCACAACCCCGTGTCCAGTCGCGCCAACCGCGCCCGCACTACAACTCTTCATTCGCGTCAATTCGCGGGATTCGCGGGCAACTTCCTCCGCTTGGAAC
>JBJTAU010000349.1:0-3080 GCA_046090965.1 Limisphaerales bacterium
GCTGACCGAAAACCATCTCGAGCCCGGTGGCGATGGTGTGAGCGGAGAAGCCGGTGTGCGCCGGGCCTTCCTTCAGCGCAAACTTGCGGAATGGATAGTCGTCGGACAGCCAATCCTCACCCGTGCGGACGAGGGTGCGCAGGATGCTGGGCGTGTCGCGCACGGCGAGGTATTGGGCGCGGTTGCGCTTCAGCGTGAGGCACGCGTCCGTGACCATCGCGGGCGTGAGGTCGGCCTCCGGCGGCAGGTCGGCGAGGAAGTAGTTCGGCAGGTTCATGGCGTCGGCACAACCGCGAGGCGGCTCTTGATTTGAGCGTAAAGCTCCGCTGCCCATACCGGCAGTCGGGTGTCTTTCGGCACTGATTTGCCGAACCGAAAATCCACGGGCGTCAGGATCACGGTGATGTTTTTCAGCCCCGTGTCGGCAGCCAGCACGAACAAATCTTCGGCCGCCTCATCGCCCGTGGCGAGACAGCCGATGGAGACGTTACTGCCGTGAATCATGATGTCGCCGCCGAGTTGGGCGCGTCCGTCTAGCTTGGCCTTGGCACGATCAAAGGCGTTGGGATAACCGACCCGCAGTGACAGGTGAAAGCGGCTGTTGGGCTTGAGCGACTCGATGGGGTAAACGCCCTCCGGCACCTGTTGGTCTCCCTCGCGCAGCTTTGGCCCGAGCTCTCCGCTGGCACCCAGCACCCGGTAATCGCGCACAAGTTTCAGCTTCCCATCCGGTCCGGCAGCGAAGAGCTCGATCCGTCGCTCGTCCTTGATCCCGACCAGAGTCAGTTTCGCTGGCGGGTAAGCAACCGCCGCCTTCTTGAAGTGCGGTTCCAGTCGGGCACGGGCAACGGGACCGAATTCCTTCACGCGCTCCTCTACGGTCTTCCGCGTGAGCGCCCTGCTGGCGTAAGCCGCCAGCAGCACGACCGCGATCCCGGCGTAGATGATCAGTCGGGGCTTCATGGTTGCTGGGAGTGTTCCCGTTTCCGGATTTCGCGCAAGCAGAGCAGGCCCGGCAGCGAGGCCAGCAGCAGTCCGGCCAGCAACAGGTAGAAGCCATGGTAGCGCGCTGGTTCCGCCGCCGCCGCGCCGAGATGTTCCACCCAGCGGCCGGCAAACCAGTGCGCGACGTTGCCCAGGATGCCGCCCACTGTGATGAACAGGCCAAAGACCCGCCCGCGCACGGCATCCGGCACCGACTCCATCAACGCTGCCTCGACCATCGGGTAACAACCCATGAAGAAAAAACCATAGACCGCGAGCGCTGCGGTCAACCCGCTACGCGGCAGGTGTGGAAAAGCCGCAACAACCACTGCGGCCGCGATCATCACGCCCGCCGTCCAGCGCGTGCGGCCGTTGTCGCTGAGATGGCCGAAGAGCGGATTGCTCACCACGCCCATGAGGAAGATCACGCTCAAGGCCGTTCACGCTTCCTTCACCGAAAAGCCGTGGGCCTTTTGCAGAAACAGCGAGCCGAGGCTGCCCATGCTGTGCCCGGCGAAGTCGCGCAAGGCGAACGCCACGGCGGCGGCGAAGAAGAGGAGCCAGAGCGCGGCGGTGGGGAAGAGCGCGACTGGCGGCGTGATCTGTGCCGGCGAGTTGCAGTCGCCGGCAAGCGTGCCGGGTGCCGCAGACGGCGACTGCAAGTCGCCGGCACTTTCGTTGTCCGCCAACCACGCGAAGGCCGCCGCGCACGCGATGCCCGCCACACCGAACTCCAGCACCGGCGTGCGCCAGTCGCCGGATTGGGTCGCCCGCCAGCCGGCGTAAATCGGCCCCACAAAGAAGCCCGCACCCGCGCCAATGCCGATGAGGCCAAGCGCCTTGCCCGTCGCCTCGGGATAAAGCCGCGCGACCATGGCGGTCGCAGCCGGGTGAAAGCAGCTTCCGCCGATGGCTGCAACCACGACGCTGGCCAGCACCGCCAGATAGTTTGGCGACAGCGCCAGGCCGATGAAGCCAAGCGCGTTGATGAACAACCCCCAGCCGAGCAACTGCTTCCGGCTCACGCGGTCGGCGAGGATGCCCAGCGGGTAGCTCAGGCCCTAGTAGGCGAGCATCATCACCGTCATCGGCAGCGTGGCCTGCTCCAGCGAGGAGAGCTTCAGGTCGCGCTGCATCGGCAGGTAGAGTGGCAGCAGCGCGACGTGATAGACGTGCGTGAACGCGTGCAGCACTCCGAGGAGCCAGAGCGTGCGGACGCGATGTTGCGGGGCGTCCATGTCAGGCGGCGAGCAGGGAGCAACCGCGCGCCTCGGCTTGCACCGCGCGGCCGAGCAGCTCGAAGCCATCGCCACGGCGCACCGCCAAGTCCTCCGTTTGAATCGCCATCACGGAACGGACGTTTGCGAGGTCGAAGATTCGGAGCAAGCCGGTTTCGCCCTCACTCACTTCGCGGCCCGTTTCCGGCGAGACGATTAGGGCGCGGCACCACGGCGGGAAGTGGAAGGCGCGTGAAGCGGGTAAGTCACCGGCCACTCCATCGTAGGCTTGTGAGCTGAGTTCACTCATGCCGTATTCGCAGACGATGAACTCCGGCGGCACGCCGAGGCGCGCGGTGAGGTGCGCGTGCAATTCGGCCTTGGGCAGTTCGCGCGAGCGGCCTTTGTAGCCGCCGGTTTCCATCACGCGCGAACCGGATGGCAGCGAGAGGGACAAGCCGCGTTCCTCCAGAGCGTCGAGCAGGTGCACGAACATGAACGCGGTGCCGAGGAGCATGAGCGGTCGGCCGGATTGCTCGGAGCCGTGGAGAGCGGCCTGGGCGACGGCAAAATCAAGCGACCAAGAATGGTCCGCGCTAATCCGGCCGGCGAACCGCGAGTCCGACGCGCCGAACGTGCGGCTCACCGTGTCAAACATCTGGACGAGGGACGAGTGCGGGGCCTGATTCGGCGGCGGTGCGAGGCTGAGGATGGTAGGACTCGCATCGAACTGCTTGACACCTTTCCCCCTCACCCCGGCCCTCTCCGCCGGTGGGGGCGAGGGAGACGAGGTTCTCGCGGCACGTGCACCCTTGGCCCCCACGTGCCGCTCAAACCACGGTGGCAGCGAGGCTTCATCCCCCTCCAGGGACTCCGCGT
>JBJTAU010000350.1:0-5146 GCA_046090965.1 Limisphaerales bacterium
ACGAGGAAGTTCGCGGCGGATTCGCTGCCGCAGTCCACGAGCAGGTCGCGGTCGCGGCCCGGCGCGTCGCAGAGGATGGCGTTGGCCCCGTGACCGAGCACGGTCAGGCGCACTTCGTCGCGCGCACGGAATTCTCCGGCGAGCCAGAGGCCCGCGAACACGAGGAGAATTCCCCAGGACCAGCGGTGTTTGCCCGGCATCCACAGCCAGCCGGCGACGAGGAAGAAGACGGCGGTGTAGAAGGCGAAGAACTCGAAGCCGGTGGGCGTGCGGACGTAGAGGAATGCGCCGGGCAGGGTGATGGTCCACTCGCTGAACCAGATCATGCCGCGCATGACGAGCCAGCCGGAGTGGTAGAAGGCGTCGGTGGCCCAGGGCAGCCAGTCGCCGCAGACGAGCGCGCCGAGGTTGCACATGAGCGCGAGGCTGCTGAGGGGCACGACGATGAGGTTCGCGAGCAGGCTGGCCGGCGTGAAGAGGTGAAAGTAGTAGGCGATGAGCGGCTGCGAGCCGAGCCACGCGGCGAGCGAGGTGGCAAGGCTCGTGGTGACGGCGCGCACGGGCCAGTCCAGCCAGCGTTGCCAGCGCGGGCGAAGTTCAGCGGGCAGGAACGGGTCGGTCTGAAGCAGGCGCTGGCGGAAGTTTTCAAACGGCGGCAACAGGAGCGCAATGCTCAGGACGACGAAGAAGGAGAGCTGGAAGCTGGCTTGAAAGAGCTGGCTTGGCTCCCAGATGAGAATGATGAAGCCAGAGGCGGCGAGGGAGTTGAGCAAGTTGCTCGGTCGCCGCACCGACCAGCCCACGATGATGACGGTCATCATGATGGTCGAGCGGATGGCCGAGGACTGCCAGCCGGTGGCGGCCGTGTAGAACCAGATGACGGGGACGATGACCGCGCCGCACGCGCCGCGCGGGAGTTGGGCGGCGCGCAACACGGCCACGAGAATACCCGCGATGAGCGCGATGTGCAGGCCGCTGATGGCGAAGATGTGCATCGTGCCCGAGCGCATGAACGGCTCGGAGACTTCGTCGGTGAGCGCCGTCTTCCAGCCGAGCGTCATCGCCCAGAGCAGGCGCAACTCCTTGTCCTCGACGGGCAGGCCGCGCGCGAGCGTGCGTTGCGACCAGGCGAGGAAGCGGTCGGTGAGCGCTGGATGTGCCGGGGCGCCAGCTGTTTCGACGAGCCGCCAATCATTCGTGTCCGCGCAGTGGAGCTGGAAGTAGATGCCTTGCCACGCGAGGAAGGCGCGGTAGTCGAAGAGGCCTTCCGCCGACGGCCCCGGCGGAGGGCGCAGGATGCCGGCGAGTTCCACGGTGCGGCCGGCGAAGAAGTTCGCAGTCAGCACGCCGGGCGTCGTCACCGCGACGAGGCCGGCAGCGGGCTGCCATTCATCGCGTCGCCGGATGGCCTCGACCTCGACGAGCGCGTGCGCTCGCCAGGACTCCTTCTCGTCCCGCACGAAGACGCGCAGCGTAGGAGACTCCGTGAGCTGCGCGCGCAGGGTCACGAGTTCGGGCTTGCCGGAGGCGAGCACGCGCAAATCCCACGGGGAAACCACGGCGTCGTGCCAAGCCATGTTCAGCCAGCCGACGCTGACCAACAGCGGCCAGAGCAAGTGGCCACGCCAGTTGGGCAACGCGAGGGCGGCAAGGCACAGGGCACCCGCCACGCCAAACAGAATCGGCAGTGGCACTGGCGCACGCCAGCCGAGCAGCACGCCCGCGGCATACGCGAGCGCGACCGGCACGAGCGGGTGCCGCCGGGCGAAGGCCGTGGGCACGCCGAGGGCGTTGGACTGGGCGGCAAGTTGGTTCCCCTGATCCTTCAAGCGGTGGAATCAGGGCGATGTTAGGAGGCGTTGCGAGGGATGCAACACTCCCGTGTGGGCGGGGGATTACCCTTGGTTTCCGTAGTGGCGATTCACCCGGTCTTCCACGTCGCGGAATTTCATGTCCACCTCGTAGATGGCCATGAACTGCTGGATGGAATCTTCGGCTTTGCCCATTTTTTCGAGCACGACGCCGAGGGTGTAGAGCAGTTCCTTGCGTTCGTCATCGAAGCCCTGCTTCTCTTTGAGCGCGTTCTGAAGCTTGCGCGCCGCCATGTCGTTCATGTTACGCGCCGCCATGCAGCGGGCGCTGTAAAGCATTGCCTGCACGCGCTTGTGTGGGTTGTTCTCCGCCTGCTGGAACTCAGGCAGGGCCTCGGGAAGACGTCCTAGGTTAAAGTAGAGCATACCCAACTCGAAGCGGATGGCTTTGTCGGTGGGGTAGCGCTCCACGCGGGCGAGGCAGTCGCTGAGGATGAACGCGTCGCGCTCGGCGGTGATGGTGGCCTTCTGCGTCTCGTAGTCTTCCGCCGCCGGATCAAGCTGTTCGACGACCTGATTGTAACGCTTGACGACTGTGTCGTTGCGCGCCTGCTCCAGCATCGCGTCCATCGCGCCGGGGATCGCCTCGATCTGGTTATAGTATTCGATGGCGTGGTAATAGTCCTTCTGCTGGACGTAAAGCTCGGCGATGTTTTTCAGGAGCCGGAGGTTGCCCGGGTCGGTGGTCAAGCGGGCTTGATATTGCTCGATGAGGTTCTGGGATTGCGCCGCATCCTTGGTGATGCGCGACTCCTGTTCCAAGCGGTTGGCCTCGCCCTTGTCCTTGAGAATGTCGCGGAAGGATCCTTTGCCGTCGGCGATGCTCTCGTAGCCGCCTTCGCTGAGGGTGCGCTTGGCGGAGAGATTCTTGGCCATCTCGTTCAAGCGGGGATCGTTCGGATGGTGCTTGAGCAGGGCGGCGAAGATCGCCTCCGCTTTCTCGCTCATGCCGATGTCGCTGTAGATTTCCGAGAGCCGGATCGTGACCTCCTTGTCGGCTGGCGACTCCTGGCGCATCGCCTCAAGGGAGAGGATCGCGCTGCGCGGCAACTCGGCGGCGACGGCGGCCTGGGCGAAAATGTCATGAGCGAGGCTGTTCCGGGGGTCGCCGGCGAGAGCCTGTTCGGCGAGGAAGAGGGCCTCCAGCGGCTGGCTTTCGACGAGGAACTTGGCCTTGGCCAGGGCCGGGCCGCTGCCGGCGCTGCTCACGAGCTTCTTGAACAGGCCTGTCTTTTCTCCGGCCTTCTTCTGAGCCGCCCGGCGCAGGGCTTCCCGGCCGGCGAGAAAGCCCGGCTCGCTCTTGAGGACCGCCAGCAGCAGCTCGATGGCGTAGTCGAGGTTGCTGCGTTCCAAGGCGGTGACGCCCTTCTCGTATTGATCCCGCACCGCACGCGGAATTTCAGTCAGACTCTTCTCTGGCATGGCAAAAAGGCTATGAACCGGCCGCCGAAAAATCCATGCAAAATCTCAGGCTGGCCCGATTCCCCTTGCGCCGTCCGGCAAAATGGCTTCAATACGCGCCGGTCGCCGCGCACGTGGTGGAATTGGCAGACACGCTACTTTGAGGTGGTAGTGCCGAAAGGTGTGCAGGTTCAAGTCCTGCCGTGCGCACCAACCCCCGTTCTTCCCCTCGGCGACATGCTGTTCCGCCTGCCGCCGGCCCTGCCTCCGCCACCTGAGTTTAGCTTCATCGCCGCCGGCTCTGGGAAAGGAACTGCTCCACATATTTGCCCAGCAAGTCCGCCTCCAGATTCACCGCCTCGCCCACCTGCCGCTCGCGCAACGCCGTCACGGCGAACGTGTGCGGGATGATCCAGAGCCGGAAACCGGTCTTCGACACGCCCGCCACGGTCAGGCTGATGCCGTCCACGGCGATGGAGCCTTTGAAGACGACGTAGCGCCGCACCTCCGCCGGCGCGGCAATGTCCAGCACATGGTCCGCGCCTGAGCGCTCCCAGCGCGTGATGCGGCCGACACCGTCTACATGGCCCGTGACGAAATGCCCACCCAACCGTCCGCCGACCGCGAGCGATCGCTCCAAGTTCACCAGCGAACCAACCACCGAGAACTGCAGGTTCGTCCGCTTCCACGTCTCGCGCAGCAGGTCGAAGCGCACGAGCTTGTCCCGACCGTGCGCGGTCTGCTTCACCACGGTCAGGCAACAGCCGTTCACCGCCACGCTGTCACCCAGTTTCAAGCCGCGTCCCACCACCCGACAGCGCACGGTCAACTGGATGCCAGCGTCCGTCTGCCGCACGCTCGCCACCGACCCGGTTTCTTCAATTATGCCCGTGAACACTTGGTCTCTTCCTCTTGCTCGTAATCTTGATCCTAATCCTGCTCCTTCCCAACTCTCGCCGACAGCATCAAATCTCCGCCCACCCGCCGCCACTCGACGTTGCGCAGCTCAATCAAATCCGCCAGCCGCTTCGCGCCCTCGCCCGCCACACCGCGCCGCGCGTCGCGACCACCGAGAATCTTCGGCGCGTAGAAGAACGCCACCCGTTGCGCCAGTCCTGCCTCAAGAAACGCCGCGTTCACCTCGCCGCCGCCTTCGACCAGCAGGCGTGTCACGCCCTCGCTGCCAAGCCGCTTCAACAGCCAGTGCAAGCTGATGCGCCCGCCGCTTGCCGGAGCCACCAGCACGCGCGCACGCTTCGCCAAAGCCTTCACTCGTCGGGCTGGAGCCGCGCGGCTCACCACCACCGTCGTCAGCGCCGCGAACTCATCGCTCACCACGGTTGCGTCCAGCGGCGTGCGCGCGAAGGCGTCGAGCACGAAGCGCCGGAGCGGCTTGCGCACGCGACCGCTTGGGCCGCGCGCGGTGAGGCTGGGATTGTCCGCCAGCACGGTGTTGATGCCCACCAACACTGCGTCCGAGGCGAAGCGCAGTTGCATTCCCACGCGCCGCGCGGGCTCGCCGGTAATCCACTTCGATTCACCCGAAGCCGTGGCGATCTTGCCGTCCAGTGTCATTGCCGCCTTCATGGTCACGAACGGCGTGCGCCGCACGATCCAGTGGTTGAACGCCTCATTGAGCCGCGTGGCCTCCTCCGCCAGTCGGCCAGCAGTCACTACTACGCCGGCCCGGCGTAGAATGTCGAAGCCTTTGCCCGCATGGTCGGGATTGGGATCCGTCGCCGCCACGACGACGCGCCGAATGCCCGCGCCGAGGATCGCTTCCGTGCAAGGCGGCGTGCGCCCGTGCGTGCAGCACGGTTCCAGCGTCACGTAGAGCGTCGCTCCGCGCACGCGTTCGCCGCGTCGCGCCGCGG
>JBJTAU010000351.1:0-4014 GCA_046090965.1 Limisphaerales bacterium
GGTCGGCTGCCACCGGCGCAGCGGTCCCCGCCACCCCCGAGTTCACCCGACTGGGCAGATGCTCCAGCAGCACCACGCCGCCCCGCGAGAGCAGCGCGGCGCGCTCCATCGCATTGCGCAGTTCGCGCACGTTGCCGGGCCAGGGATAGCGCTCCAGACACTCCGTCACGGCGGAGGCGAAGCGCGTCTTGTCCCCGCCGAACTGCGCGATGAAATGCGTCGCCAGCGGGAGAATGTCTTCGCGGCGCTCGCGCAACGGCGGCACGCCGAGCTCGACCACCGCCAGCCGGTAAAACAAGTCCTCGCGGAAACGGCCCTCCTTGATGAGCGCCTCCAGGTTGCGGTTCGTCGCGGCGAGGATGCGCGCGTCGGTCTGCAATTCCCGCCCGGAGCCGATGCGCCGGAAGCGGCCCTCCTGCGTCACGCGCAGCAGCTTGGCCTGGAGCTGCGGCGACATCTCGCTGATTTCGTCGAGGAAGATGGCGCCGCCGTTGGCCTCCTCGAAGCGCCCGGTGCGCGCCTGGTGCGCACCGGTGAACGCGCCCTTCTCGTGGCCGAACAGCTCGCTCTCCAGCAACGTCTCCGGGATCGCCGCGCAGTTCACCTTCACCAGCGGCCCTTTAGCTCGCGGGCTCCAGCCATGAATCGCATCCGCCAGCACTTCCTTGCCCGCGCCGCTCTCGCCAGTGATCAGCACGCGGCTCTCCGAGGGCGCGATCAGCGCGGCGTCGTGGAACACCGCGCGCATGAGCGGACTCACCGCGATGATGTTCTGCGGCAGCGGCAGCTCGTCTGGCTGGGCGGCCTCGGCGTGCGTGCCGGTGATCTGCTCGACGGTGCGGAGCAGTTCGTCGAGGTCAATCGGCTTGGAGAGGTAGTTCACCGCGCCGTCACGCATCGCACCAACGGCCTCACGGATGTCGGCGTAGGCGGTGACGAGCAAGACCGGGAGCTTGGCCTGCAACTGACGGGCGCGCCGGAGCGTTTCGAGCCCGGTCATGCCGGGCATGCGGACGTCGGAAATCATCATGCTCACCGGCGCGGCAGCCAGGAGCTTGAGCGCGGCCTCACCCGAGTCCGCCACGAGCGGACGGTGGCCGTTGCGTTCGAGGAAAGTCTGCAACAGGCTGCGCTGGCCCGGGTCATCATCCACCACGAGGATGCGCGGCGCGGCGAGATCGGTAGGCTTGGCAGTCATGCGGAGCCGGTCAGAATGGAATACCAAGGTCCGCCGGCGCGAGTCCGCGCATCACGGCCGCCATCTTCAGCGCGGTCTGGGCGGCCTCCGCCCCGCGATTGAATTTCTTGCCCAGGCAGCGGACACGCGCCTGTTCCTCGCTCGTGAAGACGAGCACCTCGTGAATCATCGGCACGCCCGTGCTCACGGCCAGTTGCATCAAGCCCGCCGTCACCGCCTCGCCGACATGCTCCGCGTGCGAGGTCTCGCCTTGCAGGATGACGCCGAGGCAGATGACGGCGTCCCAGCTTGGGCACTCCCGCGCCAGCGCGCCTGCCACGACCGGCACCTCGAATGCCCCGGGCACGCGCACCACGCGGACTTCAGTCGCACCGGCACGCTTCAACTCGGCTTGCGCGGCGCGCAGCATACCGTCCACGTAGCGGGCGTTGTATTGCGAAGCGACGATGGCGAAACGCCCGCCGGACTTGGGCGCCCGGGCCGACGGGCGGACTGGCTTCAACATGGCGTCATTCCGGGTGTCCACCCCGCGCGAGTCAATCCGATTTCCGCCGCGGTCAGATCGCACCCGCCCAGCGCAGCAACCCGTAGATGACGACCGCCTCGATCGCGACATAGACCAGGAACGCCAGCACGGGCAAGGCCCCGTCCACGAATTCCCAGAACGCCTTCACGCCTCCCTTGAAGCACCGCCAATGCCCGTCGCAGGACCGTCGGCCTGCGGAAAACACCTGAGCCGGGCCGGACTTCCAGCCGTCGGCACCATCTACTCGGCCACTTCGTAGAGCGTGCCGTTGAGGACGAACTGGACAGACTTGCCCAGCGCGAGCCACTGCGCGGTGGCGGGATGCTTCGCGAGCAGTGCGAAGTATTCCGCCGAGCCGAACTGAAGTTTAACGGGCTTCGCATCCTTGAGTTGCTGCGCCTCGGCGTCCACCCACTGCTCGCCGTTTTGGTAAAAACTCTTGCCAGCGATGAAGCGGTTTTGCTGCGCGTATTCCGCGACGCGCCTGGCAGCGTCGGATGTCGGCTTGGTGGCAACCGCGATCCCGTGCGGTGCGGGAGAGGCAATCGCCGGCCGTGGCCCAGCAGCGGTCGGGGCCGTGGTCATCGGTGCTACGGCCCCGTAGCTGCGTGCGACGGAGGCGTTGGCGTTGAACTGCGCGACCGTCGGCGCATCCGCCGCCTTCAGTTCGCGCGCGAGTTGTGCGCCACCCACGGCCACATCGCCGTCCTTCATGCGCTTGAAGCTGTCGTAAGACCGGGCGGCCTGCTCGCTCGCCTCGCGGTCGCTGCGCAACTGCGGCAGGAGCCGCCGCTCCTGCGCAACATTCCGCCGCGCCTCGTCCTCGGTGATGAGCCACGCGGTGTAGGGCGTGACGATGCTGTATTTCCGTGCCAGCTCAGTGACTTCTTCCTTCAACTCCGCGTTCTCGCCGCGCAGGCGGATTTCATCCAGCAAATAGCCGACGCGACGCGTGGCCCAGAGGCGCGGGATGAAGTCATGCTCGCGCGCGTCGTGGCTGAAGTTCACGTCGTAGCTGAACTTCCGCGCCTCGCCCGCGACGCTGCCCTCGATGGCCAGCTTGCCCTTCGCCGCGCCGGTGAAGCGGCCGGCGAGCACGAGCTGCTCGCCCTTGAAAAGGTCCGGCAACGGTGACGGGTAGAGCTTCGTCACGCGCACTCCTTCTGGGAACGTCACCTTCACGTTCGCCAGCGCCGGCTCCTTGATCTTTGAGAAGAAGGCCGAGAGCTTCACCTCGAGGTCTTCCTCGGGCAGCACGTAGGTGCTGAAGGCCTTCGTCTCGTCGGCAATCTTGTCCAGCAGGTGCGTGTTCACGTCCGTGCCGATGCCGAAGTTGAAGATGCGCGTCAGCCCGCTGTTTCGGTCGCGCACGTTGCGCAGGATGGAGTTTTCGTCCGTCACGCCGATCGTGGGACGGCCGTCCGTGAGGAAGATCACGACGTATTGCCGCTCTGACTTCTCGGGCCGTGCCGCGAGCGCCTTGCGCAAGGCGTCGTCAATGGCCGTGCTGCCCAGCGGCTTCAGCTCCTTGATGAAATCCAGCGCGCGCTTACGGCTCGCCGCGTCGGCCTCGACCAGCTTCTCGAACACCGGCTCGACCTCCGTCGAGAAGCGCAGCACCTCGAAGCGGTCAGTGTCGTTGAGGTTCTCCACGCAGAACGCGAGCGCCCTCTTCGCCTGCTCCAGCTTGCCGCCGGCCATCGAGCCGGAGGTATCAATGACGAAGCAAACATCCTTCGGCACGGACTTCTTGCCCTTCACGCTCGCGTCGGGTGCGGCGAGCAGGAGGAAATAGCCATCCTCGCCTGCGACCTTGTGCGTGAGCAGGTTCGCACCGAGTTCGCCGGCCTCGAACGCGAAGAGCAGTTGGAAATCCGTGTCCGGCTTCACATCGCGCGCCTCGAAGCCGACTGTCGCGCGGCCGCCGTCGCGCTTCAGCTCGACCGCGTGGCTCGGCGACCACACGGCCTTGAGCGGACGCTTGCCTTCCAGCTCGACCTTGAGGCTGACGTTCTGGAGCGGCTTGGCGGAAAACTTCGCCGTGTTCAGCGGCGCGACGTAGTTGAGCAGCCCGCCGTCGGCCTTGAGGAACTGCGTGTAACTGAGCGAGACGCGCTTCTTGCCGTGCGGCTCGAAGGGGAAGATGCGCACGCGGAACACGTCCTGGCCGATATATTCGAGCAGCGCGGGATCGGCGAGTGACTCCTGCTCTTCCTGCGGCGCGGGCTGGGCCACTGGCTCGGCGAGCGTATCGGTGGCGAAGTCAAATGCGCGCGGGCCGGGGGGAATG
>JBJTAU010000352.1:0-4264 GCA_046090965.1 Limisphaerales bacterium
TCACTGACGGCGACTGCAAGTCGCCGGCACGATTGCCCGACTTCGCCGTGGTTGGTGAACCCACGCGTCTCCGCGTCGTGCGCGGGTGCAAGGGCTGCCTGCGCTTCGCCATCCACGCCGTCGGTCGCGCCGCGCACAGCAGCAAGCCGCACGAAGGCCGCAGCGCGGTCGTCGCGATGGCGAATGCCATCCTTGCGTTGGAAGATCACTTCACCACGCGGCTCACGCAGGTCACCGCACCCGGCTTCGGCTCCAGCACTGGCTCCATCGGCCTCATCAGCGGTGGCACGGGCGTGAACATTGTGCCGGAACGGTGCGCCATTCAGGTGGACATTCGTCTCCTGCCGGGACAGGACGGGGTCGCAACGCATCGGGAAATCCAGACAGTGGTTCGGGAGCGCTGCCAGCGGGTGCCGGAGGTTCAATGGGAGTTTCCCGAACCCAGCGTCATTGACTCGAGCTTCGAATTCTCCGCCGAGCATCCGCTGGTGAAGACCGCTTGTTCCGTGCTCAACCAGCCCACGCCGGACGTCGTCTTCTTCGGGTGCGACGCGAGCAAGATCGCGGCGCGCGGCGTGCCTGTCATCGTGCTCGGTCCCGGCGACATCGCGCAGGCGCACACGGTGGATGAGTTCATCACGTTGGCCGACCTCGAAGCCGGCACCGACACCTACGTGCGGCTCGCGCAGGCCTTGATGCCGGCCCGGTAGCGGGTTGAGATTTCTTGATGTCCTCTGCGCCCTTTCGCGGCTAAATCATTCCCATGCTGACACCCGCCACCCGCCACCGCGATTTCCCCGCGCTGGACTCGATGACCTACCTCAACACCGCCGCCGAGAGCATCCCGCCGCTCTGCGTGGGCGAGGCGTTGCAAACCTACTGGCAGGACAAACTACGCGGCATGCGCGGTCGCGATTTTCATTTCAAGCAGGTTGAGTCCTGCCGCGAAGTCGCCGCGCGCCTGACCGGATTTCAGCCGACGGAAATCTCCTTCTGCTCGTGCAGTTCCGAGGCCTACAACCTCCTCGCCACCGCGCTCAACCTTCAGCCCACTGACGAAGTCATCGTCACCGATCTCGACTTCCCGGCGGGGGCAACGCCCTGGCTCACCGCAAGCACGCGCCCGCAAACGCGCGTGTGGCAGGCCAGCGGCGGCGCGTTGCGCGTGGACGATCTAGCGCCGCTGCTCAACGCGCGCACGCGCCTCGTGCAGGTTTCGCTCGTGAGTTTTTACAACGGCCACCGCCTCGCTTGGGCACCGTTCCGCGACGCCGTGCGCCGGCTCGCGCCGAACGCACTCATCTCCGTGGACGTGACGCAGGCGCTCGGCCGCGTCGTCCTCGATTGCGCGGACGCCGACTGCCTCATCAGCAGCACGCACAAGTGGACGCTCGGCATCCACGGCGGCTGCATCGTGGGCATCCCCGAGCGCGCGGCGGCGCGGCTCACGACGCACGCGGGCGGTTGGTTTCATTTGCGAAACGCCTTTGACGCCGACCGCTTCCAGCGCGCCGACACAAAGGCGGGCGCAGCGAGTTTCTCCGTTGGCATGCCGAACTTCGCCGCGATCTACGCGCTCCATGCCGCGCTGCGCTACGTGGAAGGCGTCGGGGTCGAAGCGATTGCCCGCCACGCGGACCCGCTCGTCGCGCAAGTCCACGCGGGATTGCGCGAACTTGGCCTGCAACCGATGGCGCCCGCGCAGCCGGAGAATCCCACGGGCATCCTCGCCTTTCGCCACGCGAACACGGCGGCGATCCACGCCGCGCTCGAAGCCGAGAACATTCACGTGATGCACCACGCGGGCCGCATCCGCATCGCGGTGCACGGCTACAACACCGCCGCCGACGTGGCGCGGTTGCTGGAGGTGCTTGCCCGGACGTTGAAGTAATCAGTGTTCAGCAAACCGCGTTCAGTGTTCAGTAGGCGCGTCACGGCTCTGCCGACGACGGATTACTGAATGCTGACCACTGCCACCCGTGCCCAAGCCACCCTTCATCGAGTTGCCCGAAGTCGAGCCGATCCCCATCCTTTTCGAGGATCGGTCGGTCATCGCGATTGACAAGCCCGCCGGCTGGATGCTGGTGCCGCACTCGTGGCAACGCACCGGCTGGAACCTGCAGGCCGCGATCGAGTCCTCGATTCGCGGCGGAGATTTTTGGGCCCGCTCGCGAAACCTGAAATTCCTCCGTTACATCCACCGACTCGACGCGGACACCAGCGGCGTCCTGCTCTTCGGCAAGAGTCTTGGCGCGGTGGAGACCTTGGGCGATCTGTTCGAGGAACGCCGCATGGAGAAGCGTTACCTCGCCATCGTCCACGGCCGGCCGAAGGAAGCCGAGTGGGTCTGCCGTCTGCCACTGGGGCCGGACCCGCAGCAGATTGGGCGTATCCGCGTGGACCGGAACGAGGGCAAGGAGTGCGAGACCTTCTTCCGTGCGCTGCGGAGCAAGGGTGATTTCACGCTGGTCGAGGCGCATCCGCTCACCGGGCGGCAGCACCAGTTGCGCGTGCATCTCGACGCTGCCGGCCACGGCATCATGGGGGATCCGCTCTACGGCCCGTCGGCGGAGGAAGCACCTTACACCCGGCCGCCGCTGGCGTTGCGCTCCGTGGAACTGGCCTACCGCGATCCCTTCACCAAACGCCCCGTGCGCATCCTCGCGCCGGCCACGGCATGGCTGGAGCGCTACGGCTGGGCCGAACGCGACGAGCAGCATGCGGCCAAGCCAACTCCCCGGCCTCTAGCCAAGCGTGGCCTAAGGGGGCGTAACTGAGACTCGTGCATCGAAGGGACAGGACGGTTGCCAAGCGGCTCGAACATGGATTGTCGTGCTGCGTTAGCGGCGCGGCCAGAGCAGGAGCCGCAGGCTGTTCAGCACGACGATGACGGTGCTGCCTTCGTGGCCGAGGACGCCGAGCGTGAGCGGGACTTTGCCGAATAGCGCGAAGGCCATCCGCACAACGACGGTGCCGTGCGAGAGGAACACGTTCTGCCGGATGACGGCGCGGGCGCGCTGGCTGAGGCGGTAGGCGGCGAGGAAGTTTTCCAAACGGTCGTGCATGAGGACGACTTGCGCCTGCTCCAAGGCCGCATCCGCGCCGCGTGCGCCCATCGCAACGCCGACGTGCGCGACCGCGAGGCTGGGTGCGTCGTTCACGCCGTCGCCAACCATCGCGACGCGCTGGCCGGCTGCGTTGAACTCGCGGATCGCGGCGACTTTCTGCTCGGGCTTGAGCCCGGCGCGGAGTTCGTCGAAGTGGAGTTCGCGCTTGAGCAACGCGGCGGACTCGGGGCGGTCGCCGGTGAGGACGACGCTGCGTAAGCCGGCGGCGCGTAGTTCGGTAAGCACGCTCGCGGACTGCGGGCGCAAATCATCGCGCAACAATATGCGGCCGAGCAACTCGCCATCGCTGACCCAGACTTCGGAATGCCCGGCGTCGGGCGCGGGCACGTTGGGATGTGAGCCGCGCGGGAGTTTGCTCAAAACCAATTCGCGCCGGCCGAGCCAGCATGTCCTCGTGCCGAGCTGCGCGCGCAGGCCGAGGCCGGTGATGGATTCGAAGTGGTCGAGCGCGAGCGGCGGGAGGGCTTGCTGTTTGCCGTGGCGCGTGATGGCGCGGGCGAGCGGATGCGTGGAAAGCCGTTCCATCGCGCAGGCGAGCGTGGCGATGTCCGTCTCGCGGCCGGGCGGAAAACTCTCGACGCGCTCCACTTGCAGTTCACCGGTCGTCAAGGCGCCGGTCTTGTCGAGCGCGACGACGTACACGTCGGCGAGTTGCTCAATGGCCGCGCCGCCGCGAAAGAGAATGCCGCGCCGCGCGCCCCACGCGATCGCCGCGAGCACAGCGGAGGGAATCGAGAGCACCAGCGCGCACGGCGAGGCGACGACGAGCAGCGCCATCGTGCGGTAGAACGCACTGGAAGTTTCTGCGGTGCTCGTGAACGCGGGCAGGCCAAACCCCAGCCACCACACGAAGAACATCGCCAGGGCGAGGCCGCTGATTGCGTAGGTGTAGCCGCTGCCAAACTTATCCGTGAAGCGCTGCGACGGAGCTTTGAGCCGCTGCGCCTCGCGGATGAGGCGGATGATTTTCTCCAGCGCGCTCTGGCCGGCGGCGCGGAGCACGAGCACTTCCACGGCGCCCCAGAGGTTCAATGTGCCGGCGAGCACGGAGTCGCCGACGTTCTTCTCCACCGGCGCGGCTTCGCCAGTGAGTGTGGATTCATCGGCGGCGGTTTTGCCCTTGATGACCTCCGCGT
>JBJTAU010000353.1:0-3714 GCA_046090965.1 Limisphaerales bacterium
GTGGTTGCTGCCGTTGGGCAGGATGGGATTGGGAACCGGTTCTGTGATCAGGCCTTGATAACGGGCCAGTTCAACGAGCTTTCCGTCTGCGTCATCCGAGTAGAACTTGTAAGCGAACGCGATCTGCCTCGCGTTGCTCACGCACTTGGTGCCGTTGGCCTTTTCCTTCGCCTTGGCCAGCGCCGGCAGCAGCATCCCGGCGAGGATCGCGATGATGGCGATGACGACGAGCAGTTCGATGAGGGTGAACCCTGGCTGGCGTGTGGTGCGGGCGATCTTCATAGGTGACTGGCGACATGCATCTATTGCGATCATCCTGCCCATTTGTCAAACCACGCCTTTGAGCCGCCAGCTTTGAACTGGATTCTCCCCGGCGCTTCGCCGCACTTTTCCGCCGTGCCCAAGTGGCTCAAGTTCATAGTCGGCCTGCTCCTTTTGCCATTGTGCGCGGGAGCAGTGCCGACCTTGGCAAAGGTCGTGCGCGCCAGCGGCGGGGCGGTGGACGTCTGGGTGCCGCTGGGGGCTGGTGCGGCCTGCTGGCTGGTGGTTTTTGCGTTCCTGCCCAAACCCATGTGGGTTTACGTGGTCGGACACGAACTGACGCATGTGGTGTGGTCGTGGCTGTTCGGCGGGCAGGTGAAGAAGTTCAAGGCCACCTCGCGGGGCGGGGAGGTGGTGCTGACCAAGTCCAACTTTCTCGTCGCGTTGGCGCCGTATTTCTTCCCGCTCTACGCGGTGCTGGTGGTGCTCGTGTTCCTCGCCGGACATTTGGTTTGGGGTTGGGCGCGGTGGACGCCGGGTTTTCACCTGTTGCTCGGCGCGGCCTACGCCTTCCACGTCACGCTGACGTGGGAGATTCTCAAGACGCGGCAATCGGACATCACCGGGCAGGGCTACCTGTTCTCCAGCGTCGTCATCTGGCTCGGCAATGTGCTCGTGCTGCTGCTGGGCATCCCGTTGCTCACGGGACAGGGCCGCCTGCTCACCGTGCTCGGTTGGTGGCTGGAGGCGACGGGAGCGCTGCTGAGGCGATTGAGCGCGCTGCTTTGAGCCGAAATAAGACAACTTCCAACGTTCAACTTCCAACGCTCAACGTCCAAGGGGCGTGCTCTGGACGTTGAAAGTTGAGCGTTGGACGTTGGACGTTTCCGTGCCTTTTTTTGGTATTTCACTCGTGAAGAATCTCCTACCGCCGCCGCGTCTGCCTGCCTAAACTTTCACCAGCCATGAAACGACTTCTGCGGACGCTCCTCCTGCTCGCCTTGGCGCGCGCCGTTCTTCCTGCCGCCTTCGCCGCGCCGGCCATCTTCGACCGCACCAACCTCGTCGCGTGGTGCATCGTGCCGTTCGATTCCAAGAAGCGCAGCCCCGCCGAGCGCGCTGAGATGGCGGCGAAGCTCGGCTTCAAGCACATCGCCTACGACTGGCGGCAGGAGCACGTCGCCGAGTTCGAGACGGAAATTCTGGAGTATCGCAAGCGCGGGCTGAACTACTTCGCCTTCTGGTCCATGCACGAGGAGGCGTTCAAGCAGTTCGCCAAGCACAGCCTCCACCCGCAGATTTGGATGACGGTCCCGAGTCCGGCGGGCGCGACACAGGCCGAGCGCGTGGAGAAGGCGGCCGCGCAACTGGTCCCGGCCGTTGAGCGCGCGAACAAGGCCGGCTGCCAGTTCGGCCTCTACAACCACGGCGGCTGGGGCGGCGAGCCGGAGAACATGGTCGCCATCTGCGAACTGCTCCGAACCAAGCACGGCGCGACGAACGTCGGCATCATCTACAACCAGCACCACGGCCACGATCACGTCGAGCGCTTCGCCGCTGCGCTCGCTGCGATGAAGCCGTATCTGTTTTGCCTCAACCTCAACGGCATGACCCGCGACGGCGAGAAGCGCGGGCAGAAGATTCTTCCGCTCGGCTCCGGCGAACTGGATTTGCCGTTGCTCAAAATCATCGCCGCGTCCGGTTATCGCGGTCCCATCGGCATCATCGGCCACACCAACGACGACGTGGAGCAGCGCCTCCGCGACAACCTCGACGGCTTCGACTGGCTCCTGCCGCAGCTTGACGGCAAGCCTGCTGGACCGAAGCCGAAGTATCGCACGCTGGCAGCCGTCCCCCTCACCCAAGCCCTCTCCCCCAGTGGGGGAGAGGGTGCCCGAAGGGCGGGTGAGGGGGTAAGGGCGTCGGCAGCAGTAAAAGGCCAGGACGCCCCCGGCTCCATCTCCAAGGCCTTCGGCCACGCGCTCGCCGGCAGCTTCGTCGAGGAAGGCAAGGCCGCTTACCGCGAGCTGCCCATTACCATCGAGCTGCGCGCACAGGTGCATTCGCGGAACGGCTTCAACATCCTCGTCGCCTGCGACCCGAAGTCCTCCTCGCAGCATTGGGAACTATACACCTACTCGGGCAGCGGCGTGTTCAGCCTCTATATGCCGGGCCGGGGAGGGGAGTTCAAATCTGCCGCGAACATCTGCGACGGCCAATGGCATGCACTCGCTGCCATCATCGAATCGGCGCGCGTCCGCCTTTTCGTGGACGGCAAGCAGGTGCTCGACGCGCCCGCGAAGCCGCTCTCCGGCACGCCGCATCCCGGCGGCATCGCGTTTGGGCGGCTCGTGGAAGGTGGCCTCGGCTGTGACGGCTTGCTCGATGACATCCGCATCTCAAAGGGCGTGCGCGAAATCACTGGCGTGCCGAAGGAACCGCTGAAGTCCGATGCGCAAACCATCGGCCTGTGGAACTTCGACGACCAAAAGACTTCAAGCGCCCCCCTCACCCCGTCCCTCTCCCCCAGTGGGGGAGAGGGTGCCCGAAGGGCGGGTGAGGGGGTAAGGGCGTCGGCTGCAATTGGCGGCTCTGCGAACACGGGCGCTCCTGCTGCCAAGCCTCAACTCACCTACACCAAACTTCCCACGCGCGAGGCCACCGAACATGCCGCCGAGACCGCCACGCTCAATCAACTTCCCGCCGTTCGCCTCGCGAGCATCCACGCGCTCGCCGCCGCGCCCACCCTTCAGCCCGACGGCTCCGCCGATCTGTCCGCTGCGAAAATCATCTTCCTGCCGAACGCTCAGTGGACTTCACTCGACCCCGCCGCGAAGGCCGCCGTGCTCACGTTGCACGCCGACGCCGAGCGCGAAGTCTCGCTGCGCATCGGCTGCAAGCGGCCCGTGCAGGCCAAGTTCAACAACGGCCCGATGCCGTCCGACCTCGGCCCGCCCGGCTGGCTCGCCGGGCAGATTGGGAACATCGCGGACCCGGTGCCGTTCCACGTCAAGCTGCGCGCGGGCGACAACTTCCTTTCCCTCACCTTCACCGAGACGGTGCCGTTTTACTTCGAGCTGGACCCGCTCGGTCGCGACTTGCGCGAGCAGCTCAACGCCCGGCTCACCGCTGACTTCCCGCCGACGGGCGAGGCGCGCTACTGGCGCATTGAGACCATTGCCGTGCCCAGCGGCATCGCGCTCGAAGTCGGTGGCATGGCTTTCGCGCCGGATAACGCGCTCATCGTCTGCACGCGGCGTGGCGAAATCTGGCGCTACTACTCCGCCGCAGTGGAGGCCGAGTGTGCCAAGCCCGGCCTCAACCGCGCGGCGATGCTCAAGCAAGCGGCGGGCGCTTCCGCCAGTTCAGTTGTTCCGCCTCCTCACCTCGCTGGCTACGGGGACCGCTGGGAACTCTTCGCCTCCGGGCTGCACGAGCCGCTGGGCCTGCTCG
>JBJTAU010000354.1:0-2986 GCA_046090965.1 Limisphaerales bacterium
GCCCGAGCGTGGGAACTGGGTAAATCGGCAACCGTTATTGGTTTTATGAAAAACTTTGGTCGCACTTCAATCTTCTCGTTCGGCACCCTCTTGCTGGCCGCCGTCTGGTTGTTCACTGCCACTGCGCAGGCTGCCAGCCCCGGCGCAGCCCAGGTCAAGAAAGTCGTCGGCACCGTCACCTACACCGACGCCAAGGGCGGCGGGCCCCTGACCGAGGGCCAGATCCTCTTCCAAGGTGCCACCATCACCACCGGTGCCGGTTCGTATGCGGACTTGTTCCTCGGCGTGAACGGCGACTCCCTGCGCATCGAGGCGGACAGCACCATCGCCCTGAACAAGCTCGAATACACCAGGGCGGCAGAGGTCGTGGTCAACACCGAGCTCGAGGTCAAGAAAGGTGCGACCGTCGCCAACGTCGTCAACAAGCTCTCCAAGGCCTCCAAGTATGAGATCAAGACCCCGGCAGGCGTCGCCGGCATCCGCGGCACGGTGCTGCGCGCGGGCGTGAACCGCGTCGTCTGCCTGATCGGCAAGGTCGAGTTCCGTCCAGTCGCAGGTGGCGGCATACAGTTGGTCATCGGCGGCACCGCCGTCACGCTGGGAGGCGGAGTGGTCAAGGCAGCTTCTGTGGAAACGGCTGGTCTGGCCCGCTCGGCCACTTCCCTGACAGCGAACACCGTCGCCAACGCGAACATGGTGGCGAACGTGGTCCAGCAGTTCACCGCCGCGCTCGCGGCTGAGGCCGCCACTGAAGCAGGCAAGGCCGGTGGCAACTCCACGACAACCGCCGCGCAGGCCGCCAAGGCGATTATGGCCGAGCTTGTCCAAGCGGTTCAGGAAGCCGCCGCACAGGCGCCTCCTGCGATCCGCGCCGCCGCACAGGCCGCCGCCGCCAACCTCGTTCAGAAGACTGAAGTTGTTCAGGCCACTGCCGCCGCCAGTGCGGCCGCAGCGGCCACCGTGGCCAATGGCGGCACCCAGCAGCAGGCAAAACAGGCAGCCCAATCCGCAGCCAACCAATCTACGAGTAATCAAGCCGTCGCCAACGCCGCCGCCGCCAAGGTGACACCAGTCACAATCAATAACGCCATCCAGACCCGCAACCAAGGCGGTTCCACGGCCGCCGTCATCGAGAGTGTGGCTGAAAACACCCGGCTCGCAGCCCCGGTCGGCCCCGTCCTTGGCACTGGCACTCCGACCGGCACCAAGTCTGGCGTGGACACCAAGGTCGGCGAGACGGTGATCTTCGTTTCGCCGGACACCTCGGGTGGCACCACGACGACCACCACGCCCAAACAGTAGGGCGCGCGCAAGTCTTCCAACCCAGAGCGACCTTGTGTTGCTCTGGGTTTTTTGTTTAGCTCCGCGCACGCGTGACTGTCTCGAAGGCCAAGCTGATTCCCTACGCCATCGCCATCGGGGTCATCGCCTTCGTCAGCTTCCTGCAATCCCTCCGGCATTGGTCCACCCACGGACGCTTGCTGGAGGAACTGGAGTGGAAATCCTACGACCTGCGCGCCCGCAGCGCGCTGAAGCACCAGCCGCCGTGCGCCACGAACTTGGCGTTCGTTTTCATCGGCGACAACGACATCAAGAACATCGCCGATGGCTCGGGCGGCGAACTGGATTATCGCTACGGCCTCTACTGGCCGCGGGCCGTGTATGGGCATCTGGTGTCCGAGTTGAAGGCGCAGGGGGCCAAGCTGACCGCGTTCGACGTGCTGTTTGGGGAGTTGCGGCACGACCATCCGCCGGTGGTGATCGCCACCAATCAAGCCCCGCTCTCCTCCGATGAGTTTTTCGCCAACCGGCTCCGCGAGGCGGGCAACGTGGCGATTGCCACCAGCGACGGCCTCGCCCCGAACGCGCTGTTCCTAGGAAACGCGCGGACGCGGGGCGACATCTCCAGCGAGCGCGATTCCGACGGGGTGCTTCGCCGCGCGCGCGCGTTCCGCACCGTGCGCTTCTGGCACACGGTGATCGAGCGTTACGCGGCGCGTTACAATTTCACTCCCAGCGAGGCCCTCGCTGGCAAAGTCAAGTTGCAGCTCTTGGGTTCCACCCAGATGCTCGATGTTCAGATCCCGATTGCTCAGGACACCACATTTGACATCAACGCCTTCAAGGCCCAGTTCGAGGGCGGTAGTGGTTCGTCGTTTTCCATGCGGGGCAAGGCCTACCGGGACCAGCGGGTGTGGCACATGGGCATCGTGATGGCGGCGGCGGAACTGGGGCTGGACTTGCAGAAGGCGGAGTTCGATCCCAAGGCCCGGCGCATCCATCTCCCGGGCACCAATGGCGTTCATCGCACCCTCCCGGTGGATGCGGAAGGACGCTTCCATGTGGATTGGAGCCTGGAGTCCAATGACTCCCGCTTGACGGAGAAGAACATCACCCACCTGTTGTTGCAGGAGAAAATCCGGCGCGATGGCAAGGGACAGGACATCGAGCCGGCCTTCCAGAACAAAGTCGTCATCGTCGGTTCCATCGCCACGGGGAACGACCTGACTGACCGCGGGGCCACGCCCTTAAACAACGACTCCTTCCTCGTCAGCAAGCATTGGAACGTCGCCAACTCCGTCATCATGAACCGCTTCATCGCGCGCAGTCCGCTGTGGCTGGAGCTGGTGGCGGTGGTCGTGATGGGCCTGCTCGCGGTGGCGCTGACCCGGGCCCTGCGCGCGGGTTGGGGGACGCTCGCGGTGCTGGCCGTCATTCCCTGCTACATCCTGCTCGCGCAGCACTTGTTCGTCGAACACCGCTATTGGATTCCCATCATGCTGCCCGTGCTCGGGGCGCTGTTGGTCAACCACGGTGCCCTGATTGCCTATGACATCGTCTTCGAGCAGGGCGAGAAACGCCGCGTCAAAAATGTCTTTTCCAAGCTCGTTTCTCCCAATGTCGTCAACAAACTGCTCGAGAGCGAGAGGCTCCGGCTCGGCGGCAAGCGCGAGAAGATCACCGTGTTCTTCGCCGACGTGCGCGG
>JBJTAU010000355.1:0-2907 GCA_046090965.1 Limisphaerales bacterium
ATGAGGATTCCGCCCGCCCCGGCGACGAGGCTTTTCTTCACAAAATCCCGGCGGGGGAAGCCGGAAAACACGGGAGCAGAAGTGGAGCGGCTGGAACGTCTCATAGCAGGGTGCGAAGATCAGGGCTGGCGGGACACTCGATAAAGAAAGGCGTCGGAACCGAGCAGCGAGGCGATCAGCGCCTTCATGCTGCCGTCGCTTTTGGAGTAGGCGCGGTGGGCCTCCACGAGAGCGGGGCCATCAGCCGCCGTCTCATTTCGTCCGACAAAATAACGGAAGGCATGGCGGACGAAAACTTGTTCGACGTGGGTGGATCCGGCCAGCCTTTCGATCAGTTCGAAGGGATTTTTCACTGGCCCGTTGAGCTTGGGATCGAGGCTGAAGTTCACCGCTCCCGTGGTGTCGAGCGGCATGAGTTTGTATCGCTTCCCCCGAGGCTGGCCGTTTTTGTTCAGGTTTTCTTTGGCGAAGGTTGCCTCCGGGTCATCGACCATTTCCTCGGTCCGGTATCGACCGAGGTGGTCGAACTGCTCGAAGGCCAGGCCGAGCGGGTCCATCTGCTGATGGCAATTCCAGCAATACTCCTCGCGCACCACCCGCATGCGGTCGCGAAGCGTGCGGTGCGGTTCGTCGGGCAGCATGGCGTTCACCGTGATCGGCACATCGGGGATGCGGCCACCCAGCAGGCGTTCGCGAATCCAGCGGCCGCGGTGGATGGCGTGGTTGTCGAAGTTGCCGGACTGCGCGATGAGCCAGGCGGGGTGGGTGAGGACTCCCATGCGATGGCCCTCCGGCATGTCGAAGGGACGTTCCGAGGACCAGTCGGCACGCTGCAGATCGATCTCGTAGATCTTGAGCGCAATTTGTGCCTCGGTCCCGAAAGGCTTGTCTTTGTAGTTCTCCACGGCTTCCGCCTGCTTGTCCCGGGTGCCCGGAACCCGCGTCGCCACGAAGGTCTTCCGGGTGGTCAGCAGTTCGCGCAGCACTTGTTTGTCAGCGCGGATCACCCACTGGATGAGATTGCTCAGATCAGCCACGAAGAAGTCGGGATGCCACGACCGCGAACTCGACTTTTGCAGACCGGCCGCCTTCAGGCTCACCTCGTCCTTGAAGACTCCCGGCGCGCCGAGATAGCCGAAGTATTCCTTGAAAAAGCCCAGGATGCGGGGCTTCGCGATCGCGTCGTCGTTGAGCATCCGTTGGACCTGGGCCCGGATCTGTCCGGCATTCGCGAGTTGGCCCGCGGCAGCCGCCTCGCTCAGCGCCTTGTCCGGCTCCCGATCGGTGAGGGTAAAGGCGATGGCCCGGGCCAACGCGCGGGGTTGCAGCAACTCGCGCTTGCCGGCGGCGGGAATCTCCACCCGATACAGCACCTCGGGTTGAAAGAGGACGGCGGTGAGAAACATCTGCGCCGCCTCCTCCGGCGATGCCGCCGTCTTGAGATTGGCGGCGAGAAAACCGTTGTAGCGGGACGACTCATCCGCGGAAGGCTCCCGCCCGAGCAGGGAGCGAAAGGTCGCGCGCGTCGCGGCGGCGATTTGCTCGGGGCTGGACGCGGCCCCCACCTTGATCAACGTGTTGAGTTCCTCGATCCAGCGCGCATATCCGGCGCTCGGCTTGCGCCCCGCGGTCTGCTTGGCGAGAGCCCGCGCCACCTGCGTGGCGTTGCGCATGTGGAACTCGACCTCCGCCTCCCCGATATGGTGGGACGATGCAAAATCCCCAAAGTTCCACTGCGGCGTGGCCGTCCAGGGCGAAGTCATCCGGTGCTCGCCATAGTCGCGGAAGCCGAGTTTGAACTGCTTGTTGATCCGATTCAAAAGCTCCTCATAGGCCGGGCCCGAGACCCGCCAGAGCCGCGCTGGCGTGGCTGCAGGACCGGACTCCGCGCCCGCGCCTCCGAATAGTCGCGCGTGATCCAGCCAATTGCCCCGTGAGGGATGCAACTGGCGGCCTTCGTCCACTGCGGTGCCTGCGTTTGCGAGAGCCGATCGCACCCAGCGGATAACGCCATCACGCTCCGCAGCCCCGGGTTGTTTCTTGTCCTCCGGCGGCATGAGGCCGTCCTCCAACTGCTCGAGCACCTTCTTCCACACTTCGATGCGCGCGGCATCCAGCGGCTCCTGCGTCAAGGTATGCAGTGCGACCTTCCCCTTCTGTTTTTCCGCGCCGTGGCAAGCGACACAATAAGAGCCAAAGAAGGAACCAACCGCCACCCGCGCGTCTGTCGCGGGCTGTTGCGCCAATGCGTTCCTGAACGGGAACGCGATCAGAAGCCAGACTAGGATGATCCGGAATGTGGCCATGGCCCGAGATCTAGGCGCAAACGCGCCGCGTGCCGCCGTTGTCACTGATGAAGAAGACGAGCGTGTCATCGAGCTGCTTCAGCTCGCGCAGAGTCGCCAGCACACGGCCCACAGCCTCGTCCTGCTGTGCCATGACCCCGAGCACGCCGAGGCGTTCCTTGCTCGCGCCAGGAAAGCGGGCGCGATAATCCCCGAAGTCCACCTGCTGCGTGTGCGGAGCGTGCAGCGCGAGGTAGATGAACCAAGGTCGATCGCGATTCCGCTGGATGAAGTCCGCCGCCTTGCGTGCGAACACGCGATCGTCATGCGCGTGACGAGCCGGAGCGATGTCCGAGCCTTACACCGCCGCCTTCTCGTATTCAGGATAGCCGAAGCTCTCGTCAAAGCCATGCTGCGTGGCCAGCATCTGGTCCTTGCTCTCGCGGATTTCCTTCGGCGCAGAGCCGAGATCAGAGAAGCCGAGGTGCCATTTGCCGAATAGGGCTATTTACATTGTTCCCCCAACCCCAATCCCTTGTGGTTCTGTGCCGCCGACCAGTGTTTGACAGCGAACTGGTGCCAACGCCAGCGACTGCTCGATCAAGCGGTAGAAGAGCAATCC
>JBJTAU010000356.1:0-3418 GCA_046090965.1 Limisphaerales bacterium
CGCGCATCCACTCCATCGGCGGCATCCGCTCGCTGGCCTTTTCGCCGGACGGCACGCAACTCGCGGTCGGTGGCATGGGCAAGGTCGGGAACATTGACCACCTCGAAGGGAAGGCGCACGTCGAGGTCTTCGACTGGCGGACGCAGGAGCGCGTGGCGAAATTCTCGGGCGACAAGGCCAAAGGCCTCATCACGCATCTGGCCTTCCATCCGCAGGCTGAGTGGCTCGTGGGCGCCGGCGGCGATTCCAAGGGCTTGGTGATGTTCTACGACGTGGTTTCCGGCAAGATCCTGCGCGAGGAGATGACCTCGAATCACTTCCACAAGTTCGCGCTTGAGGAGACCGGCACGCGCTTCTACACCGCCGGGCACAACAAGCTGACGGTCTGGGAAGCGGCGGCGTGAGCGGATGGGGCGCGCCACCGCCGTTTTGCTTCGAGCGATTGAAATCCCGTCCGCATCTGCCACGCTCCCTCCGCATGAAGCGACTTTCCGTCCTGCTCCTCGCCTGTGCTTGCGCGCTGCTGACCGCGTGCCCCAAGCCCGTCGCATCGCGCGGAGCTGGCACGGGCGCTTCCGCCGACCCGACCGAACAGCCGCAGCCGAAGCTGCCGACGATCAAGCTCTGGCTCGGCGCACATGAACTGGCCACGGAGATCGCACGCACGCCCGTCGAGCATCAGGTCGGCATGATGTGGCGCACGAACATGGCTGAGATGGAGGCAATGATTTTCATCTTCGACGAGCCGGGCCGGCGTTCGTTCTGGATGCGCAACACGCTCGTTCCGCTGGACATCGCCTACATCGCGCCCGACGGGACACTGCTGGAAGTTCACGCCGCGCAGCCGCGCAATGAAACGCCGCTGCCGTCGGACAGCGACCGCGTTCAGTTCGTTCTCGAGACCCGTCAGGGCTGGTTCCAGCGCAACAACGTCAAGCCGGGGATGCTGATCCGCACCGAGAAAGGCTCGTTGCCGGAGACCTTTCTCCGGCTGCGCTAGTGCCCGCGCTATTTCGGCGTCAGCCCCACGAGACAACGCGCCGCAAAGAGGCGCGGGCAGCAGGAGAGGACTTCATCCACCTTGCGCAGCGCGCCGAGCATTCCCGCCGGATACATCGCCGGCTTGCTGAAGCCGCCGCACAGCACGTAGTGGAACGCGGAGAACGCCTCGCGATGAAACACGTTCCAGCCCTGCGGCCAGCCGGGCTGCTCATCGCGAAAGAACAGCCGGGTGGCGTTGCCTTGCGCCGCGTAGTAATCGCGCGGACGCGGCAACTCGGTGGCGAAGTTGATCGGCGCGTTGATGGCCACCGGCTCATGATGAAGCAGCCCATACACCGGCCAGCTCGCGAGGCTAATGAAGGGGTCGAAGATCAACACACGCCCCTGCGGGTGCAGCGTGCGCCGCGCCTCGCGGAGGAATGCGCTGGGTGCGCGCAGATGATGGAACACGTCGAAGAGGATCAGGTGCGAGAGGCTCGCGTCCGCAAACGGAAGCTCGTAGCCGTCGCACACCAAGTCCAGCCAGGGGTTGGGGAAGAGATCGGTGCTGATGGCCTGCGGCAAATGCGATTTCAGATTACCCACCCCCGAGCCGATCTCGACGATCCGTCCCGGCAGCGCGGGATCCATCTGTGCGACGATGCGCCGGTAGAAGCCGGCGTAAATCTCGCGCAACAGCGGTTTGCCCTGCCACGCCCGCAGGTTGGCTTCGATCTCAATCTGGTGCTGTTCGAGCGCGATGCTCACGCGGCGGATTGAACCACGGACCGCAACGGGTGAAAACGGATTTGAACGACAGCGCGCGGCGGCCTGGCTCCTGTGCTGCAACCTAGCCGCGCCCGCTCGCGTCCACCGTGATTGTATGATCCGCATGAAACCCGTCCGCCTGCTGCTCGCGTTTGGTTTGCTCATATTCGCCGAGTCTGGCCCCGCTGCCGAAGCGAAGCCCAACCTTATCCTCATCCTCGCCGACGACCTCGGCTACGAGACCCTCGGTGCGAACGGCGGCACGAGCTACCGCACGCCCGTGCTTGATCAACTCGCCGCCACGGGCGCGCGCTTCACGCACTGCTTCGTGCAGCCGCTCTGCACACCCACGCGCGTGCAACTCATGACCGGCCAATACAACGTCCGGAACTATATCAACTTCGGCTACATGGACCCGAAGCTCGCGACCTTCGGCAATCTGCTCAAGCCCGCCGGCTACACTACTTGCATCGCCGGCAAGTGGCAGCTCGGCCAAGACCCGGATCTGCCGAAGAAGTTTGGCTTTGACGAGCATTGCCTCTGGCAGCACACCCGCCGCCCGCCGCGCTACGCCAACCCCGGCCTCGAAATCAACGGCGTCGCGAAGGACTACACCAACGGCGAATATGGCCCCGACCTCGTGAACGACTACGCGATGGACTTCGTCACGCGCCACAAGGACAAGCCCTTCTTCCTCTATTACCCGATGATGCTCACCCACGATCCTTATCAGCCCACACCCGACAGCAAGGACTGGGACCCAAAGGCCAAAGGCGAGCAGGTCAACCGGAGCGAAAAACATTTCGGCGAGATGGTGGAATACATGGACAAGCTCATCGGCAAACTTGTCGCGCGCCTCGACGAACTGACACTCCGTGATAACACCCTAATCCTCTTCCTCGGCGACAACGGCACTGGTCGCGGCACCCGCTCGATGATGGGGGACAAGCTCGTCATCGGCGGCAAGGGCACCACCACCGAGTTCGGCATGAGAGTGCCGCTCATCGCGAACTGGCCGGGCAAGCTCGCCGCCGGCAAAGCCCACGCCGATTTGGTGGACAGCGCGGACTTCCTGCCCACGCTGCTCGACGCCGCCGGGGTGAAGGCCCCGGCCGCGCTCAAGTTCGATGGCCGCAGTTTCCTCCCGCAGCTGCGCGGCGAGCCGGACCAGCCGCGCGAGTGGATTTACTCCTGGTATTCGCCCCGCCAAGGCGCAGACCTGACCGTGCGCGAGCTTGCCTTCAACCACCGCTACAAGCTCTACCGCGACGGCAAGTTCTTCGAACTCGCCAAAGACATTGAGGAGAAGCAGCCGCTCACGGTCGCGTCACTCACTGGCGAATCCGCCGCCGCCGCGAAGGTCCTGCAAGGCGCGCTCGACCAGTTCAAGGACGCGCGCCCAGCGCAGCTCGACCAGCCGGGCGGAAAGGCAGGCAAGGGCAAGAAGAAGCAGGCGCCGTGAGTCATCGTAGGAGACGACGTGAGGAGTCTCTAACTGATTCCCCCTAACCAGCGCGCCTCGCTCAGGGCGATGGCCCCGCTCACTTCCCGATGCAGAACTGGCTGAAGATCGAGTCCAACAAATCCTCCGTCGTCGTCTTGCCCACCACCTCGCCCACCGCGTTCACCGCGATGCGCAGATCCATCGCCGCCAGTTCGAGCGTCAGGT
>JBJTAU010000357.1:0-7026 GCA_046090965.1 Limisphaerales bacterium
CCGATACTCCTTGAACACGAGGCAAGAGTTCTTGCCGCCGAAACCGACGTTCAAATTCATCGCCGCGCGCACGGGATACGGGCGCGGGCGCCCGGGCACGTAATCCAGGTCGCAGCCGGGCGCGGGGGCGGAGTGGTTCGCCGTGGGCGGAATCTCGCGGTGATGAATCGCCAATGCCGTGACGACGGACTCGACCGCACCCGCCGCGCCGAGCAGGTGGCCCGTCACCGGCTTGGTGCCGCTGACGGCGACGCTGTGCGCGTGCTCGCCAAAGAGTTTCTTGATGGCCTTGGTCTCGACTATGTCGTTCGCCTCGGTCGCCGTCGCATGCGCGTTGATGTAGTCAATCTGCGTCACGTCCATGCGCGCGCGGCGCAGGGCCTTCTCCATCGCGCGGTGCAGGCCTACGCCCTCGGGATGCGGCGAAACGGAGTGGTAGGCCTCGCAGTTGCGCCCGGGCCCGGCTACCGCGGCGTAAATCTTCGCCCCGCGTCCGAGCGCGTGCGCGAGTTCCTCCAGCACGAGGAAGGCCGCGCCTTCGCCGAGCAGGACGCCGTCGCGCGTCGCGTCGAACGGGCGCATCGCCGTCTTCGGCGCGTCGTTGCGCGCGGTCATCACCTTGGTCAGGCAGAACGCGCCCCAGAGCGGCGCGAGGATGGGGGACTCCGCCCCGCCGGCCACGAAGATGTCCGCGTCGTCCCGCTGAATCAGGTCGAAGGCATGCCCCACCGCGTCGTTGACGGACGCACTGCCGGTGCTCAAGGTGATCGCGTGCCCGTGGATCCCCAGATCGAGCGCGATCTCGCCGCTGCCGCCGCCGCTATAGGCGTTAATGAGCGTGAACGGGATCATGTGCTTGAACCCGCGTTGCTCGAACGTGGTCTGGCCCTTGAACGAACTCTCCATCCCGCTGACCGTCGTGCCCTCGATGATGCCGGCGCGGTCGGGGTCGAGCCGCGCGAAGTCCACGCCCGCATCCGCTGCCGCCATGCGTGCCGCCGCGATGCCGTAGCGGATGGACTGCTCGAAGCGTTTCGCCTTCTTCGCATCCATGAAGCGGCTCGCGTCGAAGTCCTGCACCTCGCACGCGACCTTGTTGGGCAGCGCGCTCACGTCGAAGCGCGTGACGGGCCCCGCCGCGCTACGCCCCTCGCGCACGCTGCTCCAGAACGTCCCGAGGTCGCACCCGGTCGGCGCCCCGACACCCCAGCCGGTGACGACGACGCGACGGGCGGGGAGGTCGAGGCTCATCCGCGTGGGCCTATCCACGGAAGCACGGCCGGCGTGCTGCGCTGATAGGCGCGGTAAGCGTCGCCAAATTTCTCCACCAGCGCCGTCTCCTCTAACCGCACGCGGTCGATCAGCGCCGGCACGAAGAGCAGCAGCACCAGCGCGAGCGTCACGGGCGCTTGCAGGAGGAGCGCGGCGGCGAGGAGTTCCAGGATCATGGAAAAATAGGTTGGGTGTCGCATCCAGCGGAACGGCCCGCTCCGCACGAACTCATGCGCGTCGCGAATCTCCACGTGCAAGCTCCAGAACTTCCCCCGCGCGGCGATCGCGCTGCGCCGGATGGCAAATGAACCCAGCCCGCACGCCCAGCCCAATGTGAAAGTCGCCCCATTCCAGCCGGGCTGCCGCAGCCAGAATTCTCCTATCCCCCCGACCAACATCAGCGAGCCCACCACGACGAACCGCTTGAGTGTCCGTGTCTCCCGCACGGGGCCGGGGATGGTGTCGCGCTTGGTGCGGAGCTCCGCCATCCGGGCAAAGTAAATGCCCAGCACGGAAAGCGGTTCAAGCCAGCCAGCCATCAGGAACGTGCGCCCAGCTTCTACCCCAATTAGTCGCGGTGCTGCTACTGGTTTGACACAGCATTTAGTGGTCAAGTTGCCTCCGCCACATCCAGCGTGTCTTTCCGAACCAAAGCCGGTCTGATGACAAACTGTCCTATCTCGGCCTCGGAAGCAGCGACTGCGGGCAGGTGTGCCCGCGCGAATCTAACCGGACTGAGGTTCTTTGGGGTAGCGAGCAGTCGGTGCGAACGCCGTCTCGCTTCGTTCTGCGCCACGCCCGGCGGCGTGCGGCCGCGTTAGCACTTTGGGCTTCGCGCGCTCGCCGTTCCCGCGTTCAATCCCGGCGCGACATGAGCGGCCACCCCGGTTTCGGTGCCCACACCGACCCCAGTTTCAAGTCCCAGCCACGCACGACCGGCGAGGTGGTGCGGCGCGTCGGCGTGTATCTGCGGCCCTACAAGTTGATGGCGTTCGGCACCATCGCCTTCGCGCTGCTCTCACTGGCGGCAGCGTTCACCTATCCGAAGCTCACGCAGCACGTCATTGACGAGGTCATCACTAAGAAGAACGCCGAGAATCTCGCGCCCGTCATGGGCTTGCTCATCGGTGCGTTCTTCCTGCGCGAACTTTTCACCGGACTGCGTATTCGCCTCAACAACGAGCTGGAGCAGAAGGTCATTCTCGACATCCGCCGCGACGTTTACGCCCGCCTCCAACGGCTCCCCGTCGGCTGGTTCGACCAACGCGCCTCGGGCGACCTCATGACCCGCGTCATCGAGGATGTGAACAGCATGGAGCGCCTGCTCATTGACGGCACCGAGCAAGGCACCGTCGCCATCCTCAGCATCGCCGGCGTGCTGACGATTCTCTTCTGGACCAACCCGCTGCTTGCCGGTGTCGCGCTCGTGCCGCTGCCGATTCTCATCGGCGGCGCGCTCTGGTATACGCTCACCGCCCACAAGCGCTACCGCGCCCAGCGCCAGGCCGCGAGCGCCATGAACGCCCTGCTCATGGACAACCTCCAGGGCATCCGCCAGATCAAGTCCTTCGGCCGCGAACGCCACGAAGACGCGCGCTTCGGTGCCCGCGCCGAAGACCTTCGCCAGGGAACGCTCATCGTCATGCGCGCGTGGTCCATCTACTCGCCCGCGATGGCCTTCGCGTCCTCGCTTGGCATCGGCCTCGTGCTGTGGTTCGGCGGCACTCAGGTGCTCGCGAACAAGATGACCGTCGGCGAGTTGGTGCAATTTCTCCTCTACCTCGGCCTCTTCTACGAACCGATTGGCCGGCTGCACGGGCTGAACCAAATGCTCCAGTCCGCCCGCGCCGCAGCCGAACGCGTCTTCGACATCATGGATGCGACGGAGGAATGTCGAATCTCGAATTCCGAATTGCGAACCTCAGTTCGAGAGCAACCGGCGAAAGATTCACCATTCGCAATTCGTAATTCGCCATTCCCCCGGGGCGAAGTCCGCTACGAGAATGTCGGCTTCCAATACAGCCCCGAGCGCGTGGTGCTGAAGTCCATTTCCCTCCACGCCAAGCCCGGCCAGATGACCGCGCTCGTCGGCCCGACCGGCGCGGGCAAATCCACGCTCGTCAACCTGCTGCCCGCTTTTTACCAAGCCACTTCCGGCCGCGTGTTCATTGACGGCATGGACCCCCGCGAGCTGCCGCTGGAAACGCTCCGCGAGCAGATCAGCGTCGTTGCGCAGGAGCCGTTCCTCTTCAACGGCACCATCCGCGAGAACATCCTCTACGGCCGCCTCGACGCCTCCGAGGCCGACCTCCACGCCGCCGCGAAGGCCGCCAACTGCCACGACTTCATCACGCGCCTGCCCGACGGCTACGACGCCCGCGTCGGCGAGCGCGGCGTGAAGTTGAGCGTCGGCGAGAAGCAGCGCGTGAGCATCGCCCGCGCGCTGCTCAAGAACGCGCCGATCCTCATCCTCGACGAGGCCACCGCCAGCGTGGACACGCAGACCGAGAAGCTGATCCAGGAAGCGCTGGAGCGGCTCATGGCTGGCCGCACCAGCTTTGTGATCGCGCACCGCTTGAGCACGATTCGCAACGCCGACCAAATCCTCGTCCTCCGCCACGGCGAAATCGTTGAGCGCGGCACCCATGAGGAACTCCTCGCCGCTGACGGCCTCTACGCCCGGCTTGCGCGCATCCAGAACACCACCTTCATCGAGGAAAGCTTCGAGAAGCTCGCGGTGAGCTAGTTCTAGCCCGCGGATAACGCGGATGACACGGATAGAAACCGTCCTTCCGTTCTGTTGTCTTATCCGCGCGAATCCGCGTCATCTGCGGGCACTCCTCCCTGTCAGCCCGCCAGTTCCGCGCTGCTCCACCGTTCGCCCGCCTGCAACACCCGGCACTTCTGCCCGAGGCGCGCGCACTCCGCCACGAACTCGTCCGGCGACGCGGTGTTGAACGTGAACATGTCGTAGTGCATCGGGATCACGAGCTTCGCACCGATGGCTTTCGCCAGTTGCGCCGCCTCGCGACCATCCAGGTTCCCCGCGACCTTGCGCTCCGGTTTGTCTCCGTTGATGGGCAGCAACGCCACGTCCACGCGGAACGGGCGCACCCAGTCCGCCATGCCTTCGTAGAGTTTCGTGTCGCCCGCGTGATAGACGCGCCACGGGCCGAACTGGAGCAGGTAGCCGAGGAACTTGTGGTTGCCCGCCGCGTCCACCTCCAGCTCGTTGTGCGCGGCGGGAATGCCGTTGAAGGTGAAACCGCCCGCCGACTTCACTTCGCCCGCGCGCATGCCGATCAGGTTTGGCGCCTTGAGACTCAGGCCGATGCGGAACGCGCCGGCCCCCTAGTTCGCCTCCGGCAGCACGCGCGGCAGCGTGGGTTTCGCCGCAAGCAGTGGCTTGAGCGTGTCCGGGTCGAAGTGATCCGTGTGGTTGTGGCTGCTCGTGACCACGTCCACGAAGCCCAGCCGCTCCGGCGCGATCACCCGCTCGGTCATGCGCACATGGGGCTTCTCCGTCTGCGCATACTTCACCGTGAGCGAATCGGAGAGATACGGATCCAGCAGCGCGTGCCGGCCGTTGAACTGCACGAGAAATCCACTTTGCCCCAGCCACCACAGACGGAAGTTGGGCCGGTCGGCCTTGGCGGCGTCAACGTCCGCGAGCAGGGCATCGTCTTGAAGCAACGGCTTGATCATCCCGGCCATTTAGCCACGAAGCCCACCCGGAGGGAACCCCGATGAGCAATTGATGGTCAGGCTGCCCGTGGGTCGCGGGTCATGCTCAACGGCGCACGTAGAGGCTTCCGTGGCCTCCTCCGATGCTTTCTTTGGCCGACGGTTTTGCCTCGTCCGGCCCCATGTTCCTCCGCACCATCGAGCGGCACAGCGACCGGCTCACGTTTCTCATCGAAGACCTGCTGGTCATTTCCAAGTTTGAGTCGGGCCGGGCCGTGCTGGAAATTCGTGCTGTCGAACTGCCTGTTCTGGTCGGCCAAGTTCTGGCCGCGCTTCGGCCCAAGGCGGAAGCCCGCGCCGTCGCGCTCGAATCCAAGCTGCCTACGAGCCTGACGGTGCGGGCCGACGCCGACCGCCTGGAACAAGTGCTCACCAACCTCGTGGACAACCCCATCAAATACGGGCGCGAAGGCGGCTGCGTCATTGTGGGCGCTGAGCCGGTCACCACACCGACGGCGGGCGTGGACATCTTCGTGCGCGACGACGGCCCGGGCATTCCGCCGGAAGCTTGCGCCCGCGTCTTCGAGCGATTCTTCCGCGTGGACCGCGCGCGTTCGCGCGAGCAGGGCGGCACCGGGTTGGGGCTGGCGATCGTGAAGCACATTGCCCAAGCCCACGGTGGTCGCGCGTGGGTTGAGAGCCAGCCCGGCGCGGGCGCGACGTTCCACATCCTCATCCCCACAGCCGTGGAGGCATCTCCTCAGACCCCCTGAGCGGGGGCGGCTCAGACAAATTCATGCTCCCGCTCGCGCACCGTTAGCACCGGGCACGGGGCCAGACGCACCACGCGCTCGGCCGTGCTGCCGAGGAAGAGGTGCTTCAATCCCGTGTGTCCGTGCGTGGCGATGACGATCAGGTCTACGTCGAAGTCCTTCGCCGCCACGCCGATCTCGGAGAACGGATGGCCCAGACGCGTCGCAGTCTCCGTCGGGATGTCCGCCGGCACCTGCTTACGCACGAATTCCGCCAGCGCTTCGCGGGCGAGTTTGAGGCGCTCGCGGTTGGCTTCTTCCATCTCCGGCGGGATCAGCACGCTCTCCGGGTAGCGCACGGGTTCGACCACATGCACCAGCACGAGCGTAGCGACAAACTGCTCGGCGAAGCGCGCGGCATACTTGATCGCCTTGGTGGAAAACTCCGAGAAGTCCACCGGCACGAGGATTTTCTTAAGCCGCAGATACGATCGCACCAAGTCAATGACCGGGGCATTGGAGTTGTCCGGCACGGGCTGGGCGGTGGGGCGGGAGGTCCGTTTGGCAGGTTTCGTTTTCATAAGCCTGAATTGGGTTCCGATTGCCAACGGAGGGTCGGTCGACTGCGCCGGGCGGGCTGCGCAGGAATTGTCGGAAGCGTGTCTTGCCTTGCGGGCGGCTCACCACAGCCAGTGCTGCAGGCGGCTGGAGGCGGACCCGCGCCACCAGATGGCGAGGCTGAGGCGCTGGTGTGAACCCTCCGGCGCGATGGCGGTGGCCAGGAGCTCGGTCAGCCGCCTGACGGCGTGCGGCAGGCAGCGCACGACGAGCCCGCGGTTGTGCTCCTCGGCGTCGAGGCTGGCGGCCTCGTAGCGGGCGAGCGAGAGCGCCCACGCGGGCAGGCCGGCGTCGTGCGCCTCGACGAGGAATCGCGCGAAGCCGAGGGCGTCCTCGCTGGGCCGCTGGCTCGCCGAGCTTGGATCGACGGCGGAGTTGCGGAAGTGATCTGCGAAACGCGTTCCCAGCGCCTTCCGCGTCAGCGGCAGGCGGAGGCTGACCTGGGCGAGGCGGCGCGTGCGCAGCAAGCGGGCGAACTGCCGCATCTGCTCCTGGTGCAGCTGGGCCAGCGCCTCTGCCGCCACGGTCAAGCCTTCGCTCGCGGCGACGCGTGCCGGGTCCGCGAAGAATCTCTCGCGGAACTCGCGGTCGGTGGCGAGCCGGGCGAGGAGCTGTTGCTGGAGGGCTCGGTCCAACGTGGGTGTTGCCGGCCGATGGCGCGGGCGCGCTCGACCCCCCAAAGAATCGCGGGCCGCGGGGG
>JBJTAU010000358.1:0-5738 GCA_046090965.1 Limisphaerales bacterium
GCCGCAGCCCGACTGACTCGAGGGCGCTTTGGAGCGGCGTCACGTGAGCGCGCGGAATCGCCACGTGCGTCGCCGTGCGCTCGCCCTCCGCCGTGCCCACGAGCGACGAGGCCACCATCAACGTCTCCGGCGCGTAGGGAAAACCGCGCTCCGCCTCCATCGCCCGCAGCGATTGCACGTCCTCCGGCGCGAGGCCGGCGGGCAACTTCACCGCGAGCGTGAGCGCCCAATGCCGCGGCAACCCGACGACGCAGCGGCGGTCCCGCACGCCAGCGGCATCGAGGTGCTTGCGAATCTCCGCGCCCACGAGGTCCGGCTCGTTGGTGAGCGGATCAAGCGTGAGCGCGGCGTACGCGGAATGGCGCAGCTCGATCGAGCCGTTGGTGCGCTTGACCGCGACGAAGTCCAGGCGGCTGCCGTCCAGCACGAGGCCGAGCAGCGCGGTGGCGGTTTTGTTGGAAGTGCCGGTCATGTGGGGTAAAGGAGCTTCATCTCAAGGTTCACGCTGGAGGTCGGCCAACTGCTCGCGCACGCCGCGCCCGAGCGCCCAGCCCAAGGCCGTGAGTTCCTGGCGCTGAGCGATCCGCGGCGTGCCGCTGGTGTTGTCGAAGTAAAACTTGGCACGCGAGTAGCCGCGCCCGTGGTGCCCGACGGCCGCGATGTCCGCCGAGTATTGATAGCTGCGGCCCGTGATCCATGGCCCGAGCTGCGTGGCGCTCTGCGCGTCGAGCGCGTCCTTCACCCACGCGATCGAATGCACGCCGGTCTGCCCGGCCCGCGCGGCCACGAGCGCCGCGGCCTTCGACTCGTCCATGCCCGGCAGGCACGCCAGCACGGTGGCGGTCGCAGTGTTCACGTTCACCAAGCCCTCGACCACCGAGTTGGTCGTAATGCTGATGTCATTCTCGATCAGCGCGAAGTCCTCCGCCGAAAGCCCGCTGCGCACGTAGAATTGCAGCACGCTGCCGTTCGTGTTCGCGCCCGGCTGCGGGGGCGCGTTGGTGTTGCCGGGGCCGGGCGGTCCGCCGCCGCCGAAGATCGCGAGCGTGCGGACGATCTTGTCCGCGCTGATGCCCGCGTCGGACATGAGCCGCCGCAGCGCGGGCTCGTCCACCGGGTTCAAGTTCACCTTCGGATCGCCGTTGGTGCGCGTGTTGGGCTGCTGGCTGTGGACCGTGACGTAGGCAAGCACGCCGCGGTTGAGGATGCCGTCGTGGTTGTCGTTGGGCATCGTGGCGTCCTCGTCGTTCTCGTTGTCATCGAGGACGGCGTTCATGTTCGCATCTTCGTCGTAAAGGATGTCGTAGGTGAACCCGGCGACGAGCCGCAGCTCCTCGATGGTCTCGAACGGCGCGTTCTTGCAGCGGTAAGGCGGGTTGAGCCGCGCGTAAGTCTCGTCCTCCGCGCCGTTCTCGGAGAGCTCGCTGTCGGCGTCGCGCCAGTCCACCACGGCGGCGGCCAAGGCGGCGGTCATGCGCGGCAATTTCTGAAGCATCGCGGCGGTGGCGGTGTTGAGGTTGAGCTTGCTGGACTCATCCACGAGGCCCCAGGTCGGCGCGTCGTCGTCTTCCTCGTCGAGCGGCTGGCCGATGAGCCAGTAGCGCGCGTTGCCGACGCGGATGGCCTCGACCTTGAACGTCGCCGGATCCGGCGGCGTGCCCGGCTCGGTCACGTTCGCCAGCGCATTGCTCACATAGCGCGCCGCACCCACGATGGCCTGCTCGGCTTCGAGCGTCGCCACGCGGTTGTCCGCCGCGCGCAGTTCAAGTGAGGAACTGTTCGCAAAGTAAATCGCCAGGCTCACCAGGCCGAACGCGACCCACAGCACGATGATGAGCACGGAGCCGCGCTCGGTCCGAGGGCTGGCCGTCGCGGTTCGCGAAGTGGGGTGCAACAGCTTCATTGCCCACCTCCGCTGGCTGAGTTGGTGCCGGCGTCGGCGAAAATCGGCACCACGATTTCGATCGGGGCCTGCCGGCTGAGGCGGTCCTCGGCGGCGAGTTGAATCTGCACCTTGATCGCGCGCGGCAGCTTCGGGCTCGCGGTGGTGGAGTCCCACGTGTCCTGCCAGTCCGTGCCGTTGTGGTAGGAGAAAAGCACTTCCGCCACGTCCGGCAGCAGGACCTGCTCGGCGGGATCTTCCTGAATGCCGCTGGCGGGCAACAAGTTTCTCGTGACCGCGCGCACGAGGTCCTTGCCCATCGCGGTCTGCTTCGTCGAGTCCACGAGCAGGTAGGCGACCTTCTGCACGTTGGGCCACGGCGAAGCATTGTCGATCAGGCCGGAGAGCGTGTAGAAGTCCGGGCTGACCTGCTGCGCCAGCCCGCCGCCCGCGCCGGTCGCGCCGCCGATGGAGCCGAAGCGCGGCTGGCTCGCCGCACCGCTGCTGCCGGTGGGTGTGGACTGCAACTCGCCGATGAGATGCGTGCTGTTCGTGGACGGCACGCCGAGGTTCGCGAGGTCGCGCTTGAGCACCGCGACCGCCTGGGTGATGGGCAGCGATCGGTCCAGCGACGCGGCAGAACGGTTGCGGAGCTTCAGACCGCTGTAGAAAACGCCGTTGATCGCCGCCAGCACGATGGCAAACGCCATCACGGCAATGAGCAACTCGAGCAGGCTGAAACCAGAATGCAGCGCGCGCCGCGCGGTCACGCCACCTGAAACCTGAAACCTGAAACCTGAAAGCTTCACAACGTCCCTCCTGACTTCAACGTCGTGACGGTGACGTCGTATTCGCGGCCCTGGAAGAAGTAGGCCACGCGCACAGTGGTTTCCTGAAACGTGCTGTCCTCGAGCCAGGCGACGGACTCGATCGTCCACTGAAACTCGTGCGTGCCCTCGGTGATGACACCGTTGTCCGTGCCGCCGGGACCGGTGCCGGTCACGGTGAGTTCGTTGAGCACGCGCTCGGCGACGCGCGCGGCCACGGCTTTCCGCTCGCCGACCTGGCCCGCGAGGCTCGCGATGCGCAGCCCCTCCAGCGCCACCGGGATGACGATGGCCATGAAGAGCAGCGCCGCCAGCACCTCGGCCAGCGTGAACGCGGCCCTGGCGCGCTTAACGTTGGGTCTGGACGTTGCGAATCTCATAGGTCAGGCGCGTGGCGCTCTGGGCGATGGCGACGGCGTTGCCTTCGTCGCCGGCCGACGCGCCAACTTCGCGCTGGCGCAGCAAAATGATGGCCGGGCTCTTGTCGCCGATGAAGCCGTCGGAATTGAAGCGGATGATTTTGACCCCCAGGCCGGTCTCGGACGTGTCGCTGAAGTTCGTGGTGTCCAGCTCCGGGTCGTCGTTCACCTCACCGGAGGCCTTCTTCGCGGGCGGGGGCGAGACTTCGAAGCTGAGTTCCTCGGGCAAGCGGTATTCCACGCGCTTGGCATCTTGTTCGAGAAACCCGGCCTGCGCGCGCAGTCCGTAGAGCCGCTGCGCCGTGTCCACGTATAGCTCGATGGGGATGCCCTCCGCCACCGCGCGGCTCGCGCCGTAGCGCGTGAGCGAGAGGAACCGGCGCGCCTCTGAGTCGAGGTCGCGGCCCCGGAAGAAGCCCTTGAGCGACGGCAGTGAAACGCTCACCACGATGGTGATGAGCGCCATGACGAGAATGAGCTCGATGAGGGTGAAGGCGCGCCGCGAATGCGGAATGAGAAGAGCCCCGAACATCCAACGCTCAACGCTCAACGTCGAACGTCCAAAGCGCGTGCTTTGAACGTTGAGCGTTGGACGTTGAATGTTGGACGTTAGAAACTTCATCGCCGGCTCCTCACCTCGCCTTGTTCCAGTTCGTCACGTCGTCCTCGGTGCCTTCACGGCCGTCCGCGCCGAGGGAGTAGAGATCGTAGCTGCTGGGGTTGTTGCGGCCCGGGCAGACGTAAACGTAGGGCCGGCCCCACGGGTCCATGGGCACGTCCTTCATGTAGGGGCCTTTCCAGCCCTGCACGTCGCCCGGGGCTTGGACGAGATTCATGAGGCCGTCAGCACCCTTCGGGTAGCCGCCGGTGTCCACCTCGTAGGCGTCCAGCGCGGTGCTGAAGCCGGCGATCTGCGTCTTGGCGGCGGTCTCCTTGGCCTGCTCGGTGCGCCCGGAGAATTTCGGCACGACGATGGCCGCCAAGATGCCGAGGATGACGAGCACGAGCAGCAGCTCGATGAGCGTGAAGCCGCGCGCGGCGCGATTCTGGGTTCTGGATTCTGGGTTCTGGATTCTGGGTTCAATGTTCATGTTGATTGCGAATTGAGAGTTACTTGATGTGTTCTTGCAGGGTGAAAATGGGGATGACCATGCCGATGAAAATGGTGCCGATGAACGCGGCGATGACGAAGAGCATCAGCGGCTCGGCCATCGCCACCGCCGTCTTCAACTGCCGGTCCAGATCGCCTTCCGTCACGTCGGCGATGCGGATGAGTTCGCCGTCGAGCTTGCCGCCCTCCTCGGCGACAGAAATCATTTCCAGCGTCGAGCCGCTGAACAGCACGCGGCAATCGCCGAGGCTCGGGCCGAGGGATTTGCCTTCCTTCACGCGGTCAATCGAGTGCGCCACGGCGTCCACGAGAATCTGGTTGCCGATGGAGCGCCGCGCGACGTTCAGGCACGCGATGAGCGGCACGCCCGCGCCCAGCAGCGTGCCGAGCATCCGGCAGAAGCGCGCCATCGCAAACTGCGCGACCAGCGAGCCGATGGTCGGCACCTTCAGGATGAAGCCTTCCCACGCGCGCCGGCCGACCGGCGAAGTCACCCAGTTCCGCGCGAGGTAGCCGCCGATGCCCGCGCCCAGGAGCAGCAGGACGCCGTAGTTCCGCAGCACGTCGCTCGCGCCGATAATCATCTGGGTGAGCAGCGGGAGCTTCGCGCCGAAGCCTTGGAACACGAGCTGGAAGCGCGGGATGAAGAACACCAGCAGGAAGACCAGCACGCCGAGCGCGAGCACGAGCAGGATGGCCGGGTAAAGCATCGCGGTCATCACCTTGCCCTTCATCTCCTTCTCGCTCGCCTGGAAGTCGGCGATTTGCGCGAGCACCACGTCGAGGAAGCCGCCGGTCTCGCCTGCCTCGACCATCGCGACATACACGCGCGGGAAAACGTCCGGCGACTTCGCCATCGCATCGGCGAGCGAGAGGCCGTCCACCACCAGGTCGTGCACTTCCTTCCACTTCGCCTGCGCGGCGGGGCTGGCGGCCTCGCGTTGCAGGATGACCAGCGCACGGCTCAACGGCACGCCGGCGGCAAGCAGGCTGGAGAGCAGGCGTGTGAAATTCTCCAGCATCCGCGGCGTGATTTTGCCGGAACCGAAGCCGAAGCCGGTCGGCGCGGGCACGTTCGCGGCGGGCGCGGGGGCTTTGGTTTCCTTCGACGCCGTTGTGGTCTTCGTGGCCGTGACTTTGGGCGCGGGTTTGTTGTCCTTCGCGACGAGCTTGGGCGCGGCGGCGGTGACGGTCTTGGTCGAACCGCTTCGCTCACTCAAGCTGATGGGCCGCAGCCCACGCGCCTCCATCTGCTTGAACGCGTCTGCACGGCTGCCGGCGTCCAGCACGCCTTCCGTGACGGAGCCGTTCGCCTGCAACGCGCGATAGGAGAAGGAGGTCATGCGCGGAAGCTCCAAGTTCCAAGCGGAGGAAGTTGCCCGCGAATCCCGCGAATTGACGCGAATGAAGAGTTGTAGTGCGGGCGCGGTTGGCGCGACTGGACACGGGGTTGTGCAAGTAGCCGCCGTTCTCCCTCACCCCGGCCCTCTCCCGCTGGG
>JBJTAU010000359.1:0-5397 GCA_046090965.1 Limisphaerales bacterium
ACCGGCGTCTGCACGGCGAACGCCTCATACACGACCTGCGGCCCGGACTCGAACCACAGCGACGGCACAAGCAACGCATCCCAGCCGGCGAGCGTCTCCGCCAGCCGGTCATCCGGCACGCCCGGCAGCAGCCGGACGCGCGGGTCACGGGCGGCTAGCTCGCGCACGCGCCGCACGCAATGCGCCTCCTCCGCGTGATGGTATTGCTTGGTGAGCGTGGCGCTGCAAATCTCGACGGTGAACTTTACCTCCGCCGGCACCTGCACGAGCGCATCCACCAGACACTCGATGCCCTTCTCCGGGCTGCACCGACCGAGGTAGCCGAACACCGGTGGCGCATCCGCCGGCCGGCGCACCTCGCGCGACGGGATGCGCAGGCCGTGACGGCTGAGGAGAATTTTCTCCGCCGGCACACCGTTCAGCTCGGACGCGCGCTTGACCCACTCGCACACGGCCACCACCCGTGCGCTCAGGCCGGTGCAGGTATCCCAGTTGCGGCGCAGCCAACCAATGCTCAACGGCAGCGAGGCGAGCGACGCCACCTTGCGCAGCGGACTGATGGGCTTGCACGCGGCGTAGGTCGCCGCCCAGACAACCTGCGGCACCCGTGCGAGCGTGTGTGCCAGCGGCACCGGCAGCCCGCGGTTTTGCATCAAGCAGGCGGCGCAGCGCGACTGGTCCAGCCGACCGTCGCAATCCTCGCGGCCCAGATAAAGCATGTCGCCGCGCGGACAGGTGGTGGTGGAGGAGTGAAAGGTGAAGACGGCGGGAATGCCGCGCTGATGAGCGGCGGCGATGATGTCGTTGAACACGCCCAGCCGCAGCGGGTGCACATGGATCAGCGCGGGCTTCAGCTCATCCAGCACGCGGAGGAATTCCCCGGCGATGCGCCGCCGGAGTTGGTCGTCGAACGCCAGCCCGGAGGTGTTGAGTTTCGCCTGGTTCAGCCCGATGCGATGCACGGGCAGACCGTTGAGTGCCGTGTCGCGCCGCCGGATGGCGGGCGCCTCCGGGGCGGAAAACTCTTCGAGACAGGCGACGGCCACACGCCAGCCGCGCGCCAGCAGCGTCTCGCCCAAGCCCTGCACATACACCTCGGTGCCACCCACCTGATCGGGGGGATAGCCAATCGTGACGAGGAGGATCGTGCCGTCGGCACGTGCATCCCGGCGGTCAGAAAGGAAGGTTGAATCAGTCATCACGAATCGCTCAGGTGGTTTCTCCCAGCGCCCGCCGCACGAGAGCCAGCGCCCGGCCGCGTTCTTCGGGATGTTCCCAATGCCAGCGCCGGGCGGCGGCATTCCACGCGGCCGGTTTGGCGGCGAGCAGCGCGGCGGGGTTTTCGGCCCAGTGGCGGAAGCCGGCGGCCTGGGCTTCGATGTCTCCGATCTTGAAAAGCAACGCGCCCGCGCCCAAGTCGCGTGCGAGTTCCCGCTGGCCTGCCGTGTCGGTGAAGGCCACGGCCAGCCCGGCCAGCATGTAAGTGAAGGGCTTGTTGCAGAGGCAAATGTCCCGGTTGAGGATGTGCGCCTGCTCAAGCGCCAGGCCGACGTCGTTGCCGCGACACAACTCGACCACCGTTTTGGTCATGTCGGGCCGCGCGTGCTCCAGTCGGAGTTGTGGGGCTACGCGCATCGCGAGCACGACCAACTCCTCCACGTAGCCGGGCGTGGGATTGCCGCGCACGGTGAGCATCGCCTGAATCCGCGCCCGGCCCAACGCCTCGATGGCCGCTTCGATGCCGCGGCCTGGTCCGAGGGTCTGACTCAACCAGACCAATTTCAGCCGGCCCGCCGGCCCCAAGGTGAACTGCGGCGGAGTGGCCGGCAGGGCGAAGACGTTGTTGATGGGGTGGCATTGCACGCCATAGCGCGCCGCATACGTTTCGCCCATCGCTTGACTGCCGACCGTCAGGAAGCGTGCGCGGGGCAGGATGCGCCGCTCAATCTCCGCGATGATCGCGTGCGACAGATCCGCCTCCGGGCTGGGATCCTGTTCCGCCGAGTGAAAGTCTTCCAAGTCGAGGGCATACGGCACGCCGCGCAATTCCGCGGCCCGTGCGGCCACCGCCAACCCTCCGGCGGTGCCACCCAGATAGAGGTCCGCCGGCTGGGCCAATGCGTTTTGCAGCAGGTCGTCAAACGCGCGCGTGTAACCGCGCCCGAGGGCCACCAGCGAATGCACCTTCAAGTCCGCCTGCTGGAGCCGTCGGCGGGCCAGCCGCAGGCGCAGGCCAGTGCGATAATAGGTCCACGGCTGGAATCGGCGCACCATCTTCACCGGCGCGCCGCGCCAGCGGGAATCAGCCAGGAAGCGCAAGTCCGCCTCATAAACGCGTTCCACATAAATGGGGTTGACGATCGAGACGCCGTAGCCCGCCTCGGCCAGGGCCACCGCCATCTTCATCATGCGCGGGCAGCTCGTGATGTGGCCGCCGATGACAATGCAAACCGACTTCTTGCTCATGCCGTGTGAACCGTGTCCGCTGTTTCAGTGAACTGCGCCAGCCGCCGGCCCCGCAGCACGGCGCGCAGTGCGCGGGCCGCGCCACGCATGCTCTCGACCGTGGCGAGCACGAGATGCCAGGGCTGCAACAGGTTTGGCTTGCGGAGCACGCACCGCCGGAAGTTTCGCGCCAGCTCCGGCCCGCCACGCCAGCCGAAGTTCATCCAGTAAAAATAGCACCAGGTGAACCAACGGTTGGCGTCGGCTAGCACGTGCTGGTTGAGGCCGCCGGGTCGCTTGCCACCGCTGGGTTCCTTGAGGTGCACCAGCCGGGCCTGCGGGTCATGCACCGCGCGATGCCCCGCCGCCCTGAGCCGGCAAGCCAGATCCGTGTCGTCCAAAAGCGTGTGCGTGAAGTTCTCGTCAAAGCCGCCCAGCCGCCGGATCACGTCGCGGCGGATGCTGCCGTTGCAACTGGGGAAGAGGTGGCACTCGACGCGTTTCGTGTAGCAGTGCGGCGTATGGATCCAGCCCGTCCAGCGGCGCTGGCACTCAGCTGGCAGAGTGTCCAATGGCGCTTCGCCCGGCTCGGTGTAGTAGCCGCAGACCGCAGCGAGCGCGGGGTCCGCGTAGTTGGCCAGATGCGCTGCCATCATGCCCGGCTCCAGCAACACGTCGTCATCGAGGAACAGCAACACCGGGTGGCGGGCCTCCGCGATGGCCCGGTTGCGGGCGCGCTGGGCGTTGGGCTCTGCTTGGAACAGGTAACGGATCGCGCCCGCTTCCGCCCAGCGATCCAATTGGGCTTTCACTGCCGGTGCCGGCTGCGGGGTCTGATCCACCACGATGACTTCCCGCGCGGCGGGGGACTGGGCCAGCACGGATTCAAGCGTGCGCTGCAGCGTCGGCCCACGGTTGTAGGTCACGATGATGACCGACAAATCCAGCGTCCCGGCCTGCGGCGGTCCGGTGCCCATCACGTTGCCGCCGGAGCGCGGTGGAAGCGGTCCTTGAGCCGGAGGAACGCCGACTCGACCGTGTAGTAGGACAGCGCCGCGACCGCCAGCGTCACCAGCACGTTCAGCGGGAACTGCTGCACCACCATCCACGCGGCCTGCCGTGGGTAGAGGAACAATTGCTGCCAGAGGTAGAGGCTGTAGGACAACACGCCCACCCAGCGCATCCACGCGGCGTTCAGCCACCGGAAGCCCAGGCTGTCGTCCGGGGTCAGGTAGGACGCGATCAGCAGGGCCAGTGCGGCCGATTGCACCGTGCCGCCGAAGGGCACCGTCAACGGGCCGAGCCTGCCGTGGTGCGAGAGCATCCAAACGGAGTAGATCGCCGTAAGCGCGCCGAGCCGGTGCCGCCAATCCAGCCGGGGCAGCGCGGCCACTCCCGCCAGCAGCGGCCGTTGCTGATACAGCGCCAGCAGGCAGCCGAACATCAGCGCGTCGCCTTGGGTGAAGGAGAAGTAGCCGATCAACTTGCGCGGGCCGAAGAGGTGCACCAGCAGCCGGAGAACCGGCACCAGGGCCACGACGCCTACGGCTGCCCACCAACGAGCGCGCCCCGTCGTCAGGCACAGCACCAGCGGCCACAGCAGATAAAACTGCTCCTCCACCGACAGCGACCAGGTGTGGAAGAGCACATAATGCGGCTCGCCCCACAGCGGTGTCGTGAACGTCCCTGCGGCGACGAACGCGCTCGGTGCCACTTGCAGGCTGGTGAACCGGTCCAGCACCAGCACCGTGGCCAGGAACAGGTAATACACCGGGAAAATGCGCAGCACGCGGCGGCGGTAGAAATCCGCCAGCGAGATGCGGCCGAACTTGGCCTCCTCCTTGAGCAGCAGCGAGGTGATGAGGTAACCGCTCAGGACGAAGAAACATTTCACACCCAGACTGCCGCTGAAAAAGTAAGGCCACGCTTGCGCCCAAGCCTCGGGAAATCCTTTCGTGAAGCTGGCGTGCTCCCCGATGACCATGGCAATCGAAATTGCCCGCAAGCCGTCCAGCGAAGGAATTCTTGAAGCGACCGCTGGTGCGCTCAGATAGACTCCTTGGTGATGGGTTTCCCGGCGTGACGGGAGCGGAAAATCTCCCGCCAGCGCGCCCAATACGCGGTCTGGTCCGGCGGGCGGTTACCGTGGCACCACGGCTCGGCCAGCATCTGCTCGTAGAGCGCGTCGTTCTGGTCCAGCTCGACGATTCGCCGGATGAGCCGGTCGAAGCCCCGGCGCAGCCATACGGCCCGGTTGAGTTGGTCCGTCCAGCGGTTGATGCGGTTGGCCAGCCGGTTGCCCAAGGTCCATTTACGGTCTGGCTGGTGCGGGTTGTTCCAGCGCAGCGGCAATGCCGGCACGCGAAAGCGATTGCGATCCTGCACGTCGTAGTAGTTCACAAAGCTGCGCGGGTTGTAATCCCGATGGATCAGTGGGTCGCCCCAGTAGATCGGCAGGCTGTTCACGAACATCGGCTGGAAGATCTTCTCCGTGTTGTAGCCGGGATGGGAGGAGTTCTCGAAGGCAATGGTGAACTTGTAGTCCGCAATGAAATCGAGCTTCGACTCCCACCACGGCTTGCCGCCCGGCTGGTCGAAGGAGGGCATGTTGTTGAGCGCCTTGCCGGGGCAATCCACCGGCTTGTAAGCGGACAACCGTCGGCAGAACTCCTCGCGGAACGGCACCCGATTGCCGTAGATGAAATTGCAGAACTTCCGCTTGCCCGCCCGCACCGCCGCTGCGTCCAGCGGCGGCTTGATGAAGCGCTCGCCGCTGTGAAACACCGCGCGCAGATGGCGCGGATGACGGACCGCCTCATCGTAATCGTAGGAGAACGCCCAGTCGCACTCGCGCAGGTCGGGCCGCACATTCTCGCAGCCGAAGTAAACGCGCACGGCACCGTCCGCCGGCGGGAGACTGCCGCCGTATGGCCCGTAGATGAGGAAGTCCGG
>JBJTAU010000360.1:0-6844 GCA_046090965.1 Limisphaerales bacterium
GTTGATCCGCGTCCTCCACCGCGCTTTCGGCGAGCCAGGCGTGGTAGGCGCGGAGCAGGTGATGCAGGTCGTGGAGTTTGTCGCGGAGTTGTGGGCTTTCGTCGCAACGGGCGGTGAGGTGCGCGAGGCGGTCGGGGGTGATTTGGTGACGCTGAAACTCGCGCAGGAGCTGGCTGAGTTGGCGGGCGAAGCCGGGCAGGCGCGCGGTGGCACGAAAAACTTTCAGCGAGTCCTGCTCGCGGGCGAGCAGCGCGCGCAGCACCATCACACGGCCTTCGTCATCGAGCAGATCGGGCACGGCGGCGAAGGTGTCGAGCAGCCAGCGCGCGAGGCGGTCAAAGGAGACGATTTGCAGGCGCGTGTAGCCCGCGAGGCGGGAATCGTCGAGCAACTGGCGTTCGAGCTGAAAGGTCGCCTGCTTGGGCGCGAGGAGCAGGAGCGGCGTGGGCTCACCGGGCGCGCGGAGCAGTTCGGCGCGGATTTCCTCCAAGCAGCGCCACGTCTTGCCGCTGCCGGCGGGGCCGAGGAGGAAGTGAACTCGCACGCGGTGATGGTCGGGCGTGAAGTGCAAAGGTCAAGGGGCAAAGTTCGCCGCACGCGGAGGAATAGCGGCTTGCGGCGCGGGGCTTTTTCTCCTTAGCCTCACGGCATGGCCAAAGTGATGCTGGTGGAAGACGATTTGTTGAGCATCCAGATCGTCACGGAAATCCTCCGTGCAGAGGGCCATGAGGTCATTCCCTTCAACGAAGGCGCGGGCGCGCTCGACGCGCTGGAGCGCACCACGCCGGAGATCGTCATCACCGACCTCAACCTCGGCAAGAGCGGCCCCTCGGGCATGGACGTGCTCAAGCGCGCGCGCGCGCTCACGCCGCCGGCCATCATCATCGTCATCACCGGCTACGGCTCGTTCGAGATCGCGGTCGAGGCGACGAAGCTCGGCGCGTTCGACTACTTGCAGAAGCCGTTCAAGGCCGTCGAGCTGCGGCTCAAGCTGTGGAAAGCGCTCTCGCACAGCGAAGTCGTCTCCGAGAACGCCTACCTGCGCAAGGAGCTGCGGACGAAATACCAGTTCAACCAGATCATCGGCAGCGCGCCCGCGATGCAGCAGGTGTTCCGCATGGTTGAGCGCGTCGCGGGCACGGACAGCACGGTGCTGCTGCGCGGCGAGAGCGGCACGGGCAAGGAACTCATCGCCAAGGCGCTGCACTTCAACAGTCGGCGCGGGGCCGGGCCGTTCGTGCCGATCAAGTGCAGCGCGCTGCCAGAGCACCTGCTCGAATCCGAGCTGTTCGGCCATCGCAAGGGCGCGTTCACCGGCGCGATTGCGGACAAGAAAGGCCTGTTTCAGGAAGCCGACGGAGGAACGATCTTCCTCGACGAAATCGGCTCGATGTCCGCCGTGCTGCAAAGCCGCCTGCTGCGCGTGCTCCAGGAGCGCGAGGTCCGCGCCGTGGGCGACAACGTGCCGTTCTCCGTGAACGTCCGCGTCATCGCCGCCACCAACGAGCCGCTCGAGCAGCGCATCAAGGAAGGCGGCTTCCGCGAGGACCTCTACTACCGGCTCAACGTCATCTCGATCCCCATGCCCGCCTTGCGCGAGCGCCGCGAGGACATCCCGCTGCTGGTCGCGCACTTCCTCCGCAGCAAAGCCGCCGATCGAGGGCTCAAGCCCTACAGCATCAGCCGCCGCGCGCTCGAAGCGTTGCAAGCGCATGCCTGGCCCGGCAACGTGCGTGAGTTGGAGAACGCCATCGAGCGCGCCAGCGCGTTGTGCGAGGACGGCTTCATCCGGCTCAACGACCTTCCCCCAAACTTGCTCGTGCTGGGCAGCCCGGACTTTTCCGACACCGAGGTCGCGCTCGCGCCCAGCGGTGACACGTCAGTGGTCGCCACCGCGCCGAAGTCTGCGAATGCCGCTGATCCCGCCGCGCCAGTGCAGAGCTCTCTCAATCAGCCCGTGGGCCAGCTCAAGGATTTCATGCGCGACCAGGAAAGCGCCTACATCCAGCGTGCCATCGCGCAGGCCGGCGGCGACAAGGAGCAGGCGGCGCGCGCCTTGGGCGTCAGCCTCGCCACGCTCTACCGCAAGCTGGCCGAGGGCGAGTAAGTCATCCGTCTTTTGGTTTGAACGGCCTCGGCCTTCGCCCATCATCCCGCGCGATGAACGACGAGCCGCTGCTGCAGATTGATCTCCCCGGAGTCCGCAAAGTCAAAAGCGGCAAGGTCCGCGAAGTCTTCGACCTCGGCGACCGCCTGCTCTTCGTCGCCACCGACCGCATCTCGGCCTTCGACTGCATCATGCCCAACGGCATTCCGCGCAAAGGCGAGGTGCTCACGCAGATTTCGCACTTCTGGTTCGGGCAGACGGAAAAGCTCGTGCCGAACCACTTGCTCGCGCAGGCGAATGATCCATTGCCGCCGCAGCTCCAGCCGTTCGCGGACAAGCTCGTGCGCCGCAGCATGATCGTGAAGAAGGCGACGCCCCTGACCATCGAGTGCGTCGTGCGCGGCTACCTCGCCGGCTCGGGCTGGAAAGAATACAAGCAGAGCCAGACCGTCTGCGGCATCAAGCTGCCCGCCGGCCTCAAGGAGTCGAGTGAACTGCCCGAGCCGATCTTCACGCCCGCCACGAAAGCTGAGACAGGGCACGATGAGAACATCCCCTTCGAGACCGGTGCGAAGCTGGTGGGCGCGGACATCGCCGAGCGGGCACGCGACCTGAGCCTGCGCATCTACCACTTCGCCCGGGACTACGCCCGCCAACGCGGCATCATCATCGCGGACACGAAGTTCGAGTTCGGTATCTTCAACGGCGAGTTGCTCCTCATTGACGAAGTGCTCACGCCGGACTCCTCGCGCTTCTGGCCGGCGGACCAGTATCAGCCGGGCAAGAGTCAGCCGAGCTACGACAAGCAGTTCGTGCGCGACTACCTCGAAACGCTCGCCTGGGACAAGACCCCGCCCGCCCCCGCGCTGCCGCCGGCCATCGTGGCCCGCACGCAGGCGAAGTATCTGGAAGCCTACGAACGACTGACGGGGAAGAAGCTCTGAAGTTGGCAGCGGTTCCACCGCTCGCTCGCTCAGCCACGGCGGAACCAGAACGCGCCCGCGAGCAGCGCGGCTGCCGCCCCGGCCACTGCCAGCCACAGCGCGTTGTCGTGCTGCTGCGCGCTGGGATTCGTTGCGGTCGTGCTGCTCGCACCACCAGCGATCGTCACCGTCTCCGGCGCAGGGGTTGAGCGTTGGCCCGTCCTCGTCACGCCTTGTTCTGCGCTGGTTTGGGCTTTCAGCAGCTTGTCCCAATCCGCCGCGAGCAGCAGGTCCACGCCGGGGTTTTGCTCCTTCACCTGACACGAGCAGCGGCCGATGAGGAAGCCCGCAGCTTCGTCGAGCGTCTCGTGGGTGATGCCCTGGCCCGCCAACGCGTAGAGCGCGCGGCCGCGGCCGAAGACGGGGAAGACCATCGGCTCGCGGAGATCGCGCAAGTCGCCTTCCGAGCCGAGCAGCATCTGCGTGAAGGCGGCTTCGGCGGGAGCCGTGCGCGGGACGCGCACGATGGAGAAGGCGAGCTGGAGGCCGCCGGCCGGGACGTTCACGAGGCCGTTGGCAATGTCCGCCGGATCGAGCGCGGGGAGTTTTAGCACGCCAGCCAGGTAGTTCAGCCGCGACTCGACGAGCGTGGCCGTCGCGTCATCGCGGGCGGGATCACCGATTTCGAGCAGCACCCAAACTGCGCTGTCGCCGCGCGCGAGGCGACGGACGATTTCCTGTCGCGCGGGCGAGTCGAGGCCCTGGCGGATCGCAGCCTCGCTCAACGGCGCGGAGACGATGGCGTCCGGCAGCCGCGCAGCTTTCGGGAAGTTGATGACGAGCCACGGCAACGTGGTTTGGCCGAGCGATTGCCAGCGCTCGAGTGCGGCAGGGGACGGACTCTGCGCGAGATCAACCAGCTCGACGGCGACATTGGCATGGAGTTGTCCCGCCAGCCCCTCACGCGACAGTTTGCGCGCGAGCGCCTGCTGCTCGGCGGTGAGCGGGCCGCGATGGAAGACGGTGGCTGTATAAGCATCCGCCGGCCATTTCTCCAGCGCATAGCGGAAGACCGGGACAGAGCAAGCTAGCGCGGAGGCGAGGGAGAGAAGGAGGAGGAGCGTGACCGAGAAACCCTTCCATTGATTGCGGTCCACACTCATTTCGCCGCCTGCGGTTTCTCGGCGATGAGTTCCACGCCGCTCAACACCGGGCCAGCCTTCGCGCCGGCTGCGCGGGTGAAGGTGATTTTCAAATCCTTCGCGATGACCACGCTCTTGAACTCCTTCACCACTCCGCGCCGTGCGCCGCCCGCAGCGGTCACGACGTCGAAGTTCTCCAGCACCGGCTTGCCTTGCAGGGTGACGCTGAAGGCGCGCTCGCCGGCGGCCAGCTCCTCCGGTTCCGCGAAGTGCAGCCGCACCGTGTAGGGCGCGGGCGGGGGCAGCGGACGCGGCGGGGCCATCTTGGCCACTGGGGCGGGCGCAGGCACGGCGGGCACTTCCTCTTTCTTGCTGCTGCCGGACTTGCCGCCGCCGGCCAGCAACTCGTCTTCCTCGTCCTCTTTCGTGCGCGGCGGCTTGGCGATCGTCGGGCGGAAAATCTCCGGCGTGATGGTGATCGTCTCACAGTCGCGAATGCCCGACGCCGCCACCCACGGCAAGCCTTCGCCGCTCATCTGCGACGCGTGCCGCCGGAAGTAGCCGACGCCTTTGCCGGCGACCGCGACCGGCACCCCGGGCGAATCACCGCCGACCGACGGATACTCCAGCCACATCGTGCCGTCCGCCGCACGGCGGTCGCCGGGCGCGCCAAAGTTGATGCCCACGCGCTCGATGCGGTCGCCGTCCGTGGCGTCGAGGCCGAACTGCGTGTAAGCCCACAGCTCCATGTCCGGCATGTGCACCAGTGCGAGCGAGGTTTGGTTTTGATATGAGCACGTGCAGGTGCGCGTGTAGTCCGGCGCGTTGAGCACGCCGTTGGCGACGACGAGGTTCGCCGTGCAGCCGGACTTGAAGCCGCCGAGATTACCCGTGCCGCTCTGCGACAGCAGGTCGTAAAAGCCCGCCGCACCGGAGCGGAACGTGAGCAGGTTTTCGCTCGCCACAATGTTGTTGCAGCCATACGCGCGCGAGACGCGCCAGGGCTCCAGCTTGCCGGTGAGCGGATTGCGGACGAGGTGCGGCGAGCCGTCGAGCAGCTTGAACGCGCCACTCGACGCCTGATACGAGTTGGCGCTCGTGAGGATCAACTCGTTGTGCAGGATGCACGGGCCGGTGTATTTGCGCTTCAAGTCCTGCCAGAGAACTTTTCCCTCCGCCCCGCGATACGCCGCCATGCCCTCGCCGGACTCATCCTTCAAGCGGTCGGTCGCCTTCGCGCCCGCCTGCAACAGCACGTCGTGCTGCTTCGAGTAACTCAGCCACGTGCCGAACACATCCTTCGTTTGCTCCCACAACAGCTTCCCAGTTGCGGCGTCGAGCGCGGCGACGCGGTAGTTCGTCGGCAACGGCGAACCGCGGCGCTTCAACTTGTCCTCCGCGCTGGCGGGCAGCCGGTCGAGGCAGTAGATGCGGCCGTTGCCGGCGACGATGCCGTTGTGCAGGAAGCTGTGCCGCGCCGGGACGCGCCAGAGCAGCTTGCCCGAGTGCCGGTCAAACGCGGCCAGCCCCGCGCTGGCGGAGAAGTCCTCGACGGTGTTAGTCTTCACCGTGCTGCCGAACTTCTGCGTGTAGTTCGCGAAGCCGTCGCCCGCGAGCAGCACATCGTCCAGCAAGCCGATGAAGCCCCACTCCGGTGCGGCTGGCTCGCCCGTCCGCGGCGGCAGTTGGATCGTCTGCCGCAGCTTGCCGGTCTTCGCGTCGAGCATCTGGCACGCGCTGCCCACAACGACATACACGGCGTCCTCGGTGGCGACGTAGTTCGCGCCACGTCCATTCGCGCCGGGGATGTGCTTCTGGTTGTAAGCCGTGCTCAACGGCGTGTTCGTGTAGCTCTTGTCGTAATAAACGCCCAAGGTGCCGAGGTCGCCGAACTCGGTCTTCCACAACTGCCGGCCGGTGTAAACGTCGCGCGCGCTGAAGCTGCTCATGCCTTGAATGATGAGTCGGCCGCCGACGACCTGCTCCGGCGGGCCGTGGCCGTGGCGCGGGAGCACTTCCATGTTCGAGTTGCCGCCGAACCACAGCAGGCCGAGCGGCGCGCGCACGCGGGCGTCGTCCGACTTCACGGTGTTGCCGACATCGCCGTATTGGTGCGTCCAGTCGGCAGCGTCGGGCAACGCGCCTTCGCGGGTGACGATCAAGTGACCTTCCGCCGCCGTGACTTTCGCGCGCTCCAGCTTCGCCGCTTCGACCAATTGCGCCAACTCCGCCTGGGCTCCGCCGCTCACCGGGAGCCACATCGCACCGCCGAAGGGCCGCAGTGATTTGAACGCCGCGCGCAGTGCCTCCGGTTCACGCAACCGCGCGACCAACGAGTCGCCCACGACGATGAGGTTCGCGAGATAAGGCGGGGCCATGAAGCTCGCCGCATCGCCGACATGCACGGTGGCGCGCTTTCCGTAATGCCCAGCGGCATCAAAGCGACGGCGAAGCGCGTCTGCCTTCGCTGCGTCCGGTTCGAGTGCGATGACGTGGAGCTTCGAGTTCACCAGCACAGCTTCCAGCAAAGCGCCGTCATCTGCCCCGAGCCAGACCGCGTAGCCCTCCGTCGTGTCGGCCGCAGCGAAAATGGACTTCGCCTTCGCAACAGCGGCGGCATCCGGCTGCGACCGCTGCGGCTCCTCGCGCAGTGTCGCAGGCTTCACTTTCTC
>JBJTAU010000361.1:0-27078 GCA_046090965.1 Limisphaerales bacterium
ACCCCAGCCCTCTCCCCCGATGGGGGCGAGGGAGAAGAGCGCGCCGGGTGCGGGCAAGGTCATCTTCCTCCGGTGGCGGCAGTGGCGGACGGTGGGTTTGGCTGCTGCGGCGGCGGTCGTGATGGGGTTCATCGTGGCGAAGGTGTGGCAGCGTGAGCAGCCGAAGCCCTTCGCGCGGGCGGAGAAAGAGGTGCCGCTTCCCGTTCCCCATGCCCCGCAGCCGACAAATGCGCCAGTCTCCCGAGGCTCAACCGGGACGAATGCCCTTCTACCGGTTCTGACTTTCTCCACGCCACAACTCTCAAGTAGCAACACCATCACCGTGACTCGAACCAATGGTTTCACGGGCACAGTCTCGGTAAATTTCGCGACAACCACAGGCACTGCGGTGCCCGGCGTGGATTACGGAGCACAGAGCGGAACGCTCACCTTCGCGGAAGGGCGCGTGGGAGCTAATCCGGCAACTGCATCCGCTTCTCAATTCGCTCGGACGTTCAAGGTCAATCCCGATTCGTTTGTCTCGGGCTTGCAGTCAGTCGTTCCGAACCCAATTAACCAAGTGGGAGGTGCCAACGGCGCGATGCCCCTCGGACAGACGCGCACTCACTACGCCGTGCACGCCGTAGAGCTGGTTGCGCCCGGGGCTTTCGTTCCTGCCGACCGTGCAACGATTCTCACCGGAGATTCAGGCGTGAATCACAACTGGTATTTCCGCTCCGACACCACCACCGCCGCCGCCTACCCGCGCTACGTCGAAAACCCCTTCACCCTCGTCGCCAGCGAGCCGTTGTCCACGTTCTCCACCGATGTGGACACCGCTTCCTACGCGAACGTCCGGCGCTTTCTGAACCAAAACCAGCTCCCGCCGCGCGACGCCGTGCGCATCGAGGAGCTGCTCAACTACTTCAGCTACGCCTACGCGCCGCCCACGGGCGACCAGCCGTTCGCCGCGCATCTCGAAGTGGCCGGCTGCCCGTGGGCGCCCGAGCACCGGCTCCTCCGCGTGGGCCTCAAGGGCCGCGTGTTGAAGGAGGACAAACGCCCGCCGAGCAACTTCGTCTTCCTCATTGACGTGAGCGGCTCGATGTCGCCCGCCGTGCGGCTCCCACTCATCAAGGAATCGCTCCGGCAGCTCGTGAAGCGCATGACTGAGAACGACCGCGTGGGCATCGTGGTCTATGCCGGCACCAGCGGCACCGTGCTGGAATCCACGTCGGCCGTGAACAAAGAGCTCATCCTCGCCGCCATTGACCGGCTGGAGGCGGGCGGCTCGACCAACGGCGGCGAGGGCATCCAGCGCGCCTACGACCTCGCCGTGGCGAACTTCATCAAGGGCGGCGTCAACCGCGTCATCCTCTGCACCGACGGCGACTTCAACGTGGGCATCACCGACCGCGGGCAGTTGCTGAAACTCATCGAGGACCGCGCCAAGAGCGGCGTCTTTCTCACCACACTGGGCGTGGGCGACGACAACTTCAAGGACGCCACGCTCCAGCAGCTCGCCGACAAGGGCAACGGCAACTACCACTACCTCGACACCGTCGCCGAGGGCCACAAGGTGCTCGTCGAGCAGATGAACGCCACGCTCGTGACCATAGCCAAGGACGTGAAGGTGCAAATCGAGTTCAACCCCGCGCAAGCGGCGGCCTACCGGCTCATCGGCTACGAAAAGCGCATCCTGGCGAAAGAGGATTTCAACAACGACGCCAAGGACGCGGGCGAAATCGGCGCGGGCCACACGGTCACGGTGCTCTACGAGGTCGTCCCTGCCGGCGTGCCCGTGCGCGGCGCGGTGGACCCGCTGAAATACCAGCCCAACCCGCCGCCCGTGCTCACCAGCGGGCCGGCCAAACCGGCTACCGGGAGCAAAGAACTGCTCACCCTCAAACTCCGCTACAAAGCCCCCGACGGCGACACCAGCAAACTGCTGGAATTCCCGCTCACGGACAGCCGCGTGCCCTTCGCCCGGGCGAGCGTGGACTTCAAGTTTGCGAGCGCGGTGGCCGAGTTTGGGATGTTGCTGAAAGACTCGCCGTTCAAAGGCACCGCCACCTTCGACAGCGCCCTCGAACTCGCCGGCGAAGGCCGGGGTGACGACACCCACGGCTACCGCGCCGAGTTCCTCAACCTCGTGGCCAAGGCGAAGGAGTTGAAGAGATAGGTTCGCAGTAGCCAATCCTCTGTCGAATGGATCGAAGTGACGGCTTACACCGCGATTGGCTGCGAGCTCGTGGGCGTCAGGTCCTCCGGCCGCGCCGTGAGTTGCCCAAGATCGCAACGCGCAGACGGGAGCCGTGATCCTTTCAGTCCTCCTGCCCGAGCCAAAGAACAAGCTGTGCCCGAGGCGATGCGTCGGGCGCGCGTGGCTAGCCCACCACGCCCTGCACCACTTCGCCCTTCACGTCGGTCAGGCGGAAGTCGCGGCCGGCGTAGCGGAAGGTGAGCTTCTCGTGATTCAAGCCGAGCAGGTGAAGAATGGTCGCGTGCAAGTCGTGGATGCTCACCTTGTCCTGCACAGCTTCGGCACCGTGCTCATCGGTTGAGCCGTAACTGGTCCCGCCCTTCGCTCCGCCACCCGCGAGCCAGAGCGTGAAGCCCTTGTTGTTGTGGTCGCGGCCGTCGTTGCCCTGCGCGTAGGGGGTGCGGCCAAACTCGCCGCCCCAGATGACGAGCGTGTCCTTCAGCAGGCCGCGTTGTTTGAGATCGGTGAGCAGGCCGGCGATCGGCTTGTCCACGCCGCCGCAACTCCGCGACAGCGCGCCGGAGAGGTTGAAGTGGTGGTCCCAGTTGCCGGCTCCGACCTCGACGAAGCGCACGCCCGCCTCGATAAAGCGCCGGGCCATGAGGCATTTCCGCCCAAAGTCGTCCGTGGCGCGGTCGTCCACGCCGTAGAGTTGCCGCGTCGCAGTGCTCTCCTTGTTCAGGTCCAGCACAGCGGGCATCTGGCTCTGCATCTTGTAAGCCAGCTCGAAACTCTCGATGACGCCCTCGACCTCTGCGTTCTGTGGATCACGCGCGAGCGCTTCGCGATTTAGAGTCTGGATCAGGTCGAGCTCCAGCCGTTGCGCCTGCGCGGTGCCAGGCGGCTGGAGGTTCTTCACCTGCGCCTGCGCGCCGCCAAACCGGTTGCCGCCGCCGATGCGCGTGCGCTGAAAAAGCGTCGGCAGGCACGCACTGCCGAAGTTCGGTGCGCCGCCGAAGTTATTCGGCGGCGCAATCGAGATGAAGCCGGGGAGATTCTCGTTCTCCGTCCCCAGCCCGTAAGTCGCCCACGCGCCCAGGGAGGGCCGCACGAACTGCGAGGTGCCCGTGTGCAACCGCAGGAACGCCTGCGGGTGCGCCGGCAAATCCGTCTGCATCGAGCGGATGAGCGCAAGGTCGTCCGCGTGCTGCGCCACGTTCGGGAACAGGTCGGAAATCCACAGGCCGCTCTTCCCCCGCGGCTTGAACTCGGCTTTCGGAGCCAGCCACAGGCTGCCGGGTCGCGAGCCGGGCTTGCCGCCATCGGCGACGAGTTGCGGTTTGTAGTCGAACGTGTCCACGTGCGACGGCCCGCCGCTCATGCACAGGAAGATGACGCGTTTGGCGCGCGGCGTGAAATGCGGCTGCTTGGGCGCGAGCGGCTTGTCCGCACCCGCGGCCCGCGCGGCCAGGGCTGAGAAGGCCAGCCAACCGAAGCCGCAGGAGACGGAGGACAACGCGGCCCGACGGGAAAACAAGGGCGAGTTCATACTGGGGAAAATGTTTTGGTAACAGAGGGAGCATGGATGAAACGCAGGTCAGTAATCAGGAAAGCAGGAAGACAGGAACCGAACGTGGCGACCGCGCGAGTCGTTGCCCCTGATTTCATCTGTGTTTGATCTGTGTGCATCTGTGGCTTCAGTTCAACTGGCGAAACTCCGCGCTCGCGAAGAGCGCCCGGCAGTAACTGGTCCACGCGGCGGCGCGCAGGGCGGGGCTGGGCGGTGCGTCACCCAGGAATTTCGCGAAGAAGTTCTCCGCGGACTTCAACTCGTTCGCCGTGGGGGGGCGCGTGAGGGTGAGCCAGTAAGCGACATTCACGCGCACCTTGAGCTGGGCCGCGTCGTCTGCGCTCACGCCGCTCGCCAGCCAGCGCAGGAGGCGGTTGGCCAGTTCACCGGCCTGCTCGGCGACAAACGGACTGTTCAAGAGGAACAACGCCTGCGCCGGGACGCTCGTGCTCTCGCGCTTGCCGGTCACGAGGCTCGGCTCCGCGAAGTCGAAGAGCGCCAGCACCTCGGGCACCTTGTCGCGCACGATGGGCAGATACACCGAACGGTGCACCGTGTCGGCGTTCAGCTCGCGGTCGGTCACGCCGAAGAGGTTCGGGCCGTCAATCGGCTTGTCGTTGTGGCGCGCGACGGGCGAGGCCAGCGGCGGCGTGAGGTTCAGCCGGCCAGCCACGTGCAGCATCGCGTCGCGCGTGCTCTCGGCGTCGAGCCGGCGCGGGGACATCCGCCAGTTGAGCGAATTCTCCGGGTCGGCCAGGTGATTCGCCTCGTGGTGCGTGGAGGCGAGCCGATAGGCGTGGCTCAAAACGATGTCGCGCACCAATTGCTTCGTGCTCCAACCGTTCGCGGCGAACCGCACGGCCAGCGTGTCGAGCAATGCCTGGTTGCCCGGCTGCGCGCCGGTTGTGCCGAAGTTGTCCGGCGAATCCACCAGCCCGTCGCCGAAGAGCCAGCCCCACACGCGGTTCACCCACACGCGCGCGGTGAGCGGGTTCCCGCTGCCTGTCAGCCACTCGGCCAGCTCGCGGCGGCCGCTGCTCGTGGGCGGAATGCGCGGCGGGGTGCCGTGCGTGAGTGCGGCGGGGACTGCGCGCGCGACCTTCTCGGCCGGCTTGTCCACATCGCCGCGGGTGTAGAGGTTCGCGTCGCCCACCGCGCCGAACTCCGCCGGGCGCGCGCCGAAGAGGCGGCCCTCGCCGAGCCGGCGGAAGTTGTCCGCCATCGTCGCACCGCGCGTCGCGGGCAAGTCCTGCACGCCCATCGCAAACGCCTTCTCCGCACCCGTCACAGCATCGAACATCTTCAACTCGGATTCGAGCTGGCCGGTCTCGAAGAGGAGCCGGAGCCGGTCAAGCTGGCGGCGCGGGTCGTTATCCTGCGGCGAGCCGCCCGCGCCCCGCTGCTTCGCCATGCTCGTGAAATCCGCGCGTTGCTCGGCGCGCTTGTCGGTGAGCTGTTTCTCCGCCGACTTCCGTTCCGTGGCGGGCATGGTGCGGCCCAGCGTCGGCGCGCCCGCGCCCTTGGGCAGCTCGATGAGTTCGGCGGGCCGGCGGTTCTGCACGTTTTGCGCCGTGCCGTAACGCGTCTCGGTAGACAGGAAAATGCCCACCAGCGCCGTGTATTCGCGCTGCGAGAACGGATCGAACTTGTGGTCGTGGCAGCGCGCGCACGCGATGGTCGACGCGAGGAACGCCTGCGACACCGCGTCAATCTGCTCGTCCGCCACGTCCATGAAGAACTGCGCAGGCTTCTGTTCATTCATGCCCTTCGCGCCGAGCGCGAGGAAGCCCGTGGCCACGAGTTGCTCGGCCCGTTGCCGGTCGTTGCTGGCCGGCAGCAAATCGCCCGCGACCTGTTCGCGCACGAAGCGGTCGTAAGGCTTGTCCGCGTTGAAGGCGGCGATGACGTAATCGCGATACCGCCATGCGTGCGGGTAGGCCACGTTCACGTCCTTGCCGCTCGACTCCGCGAAGCGCGCCACGTCCAGCCAGTGCCGACCCCAGCGCTCGCCGAACTGTGGCGACGCCAGCAACCGGTCCACGACGTTCGCGAACGGGTCGGCGGACTTGTCATCGAGGACCGCGTTGACCTCCTCAAACGTTGGCGGCAGGCCGGTGAGGTCGAAGTGGACGCGGCGCAGGAGCGTGAGCTTGTCCGCATCGCCGACGGGCGCGAGGCCTTTCGCCTCGAGATTCGCGAGGATGAACCGGTCGAGGTCGGACTTGGGCCAGGCGGCGTTTTTCACGGCGGGCACGGGCGCGGCCTTCGGGGGCTGGTAAGCCCAGTGGTCCTTCGCCTTCGCGCCGTCGTATTCCTTCCTCACCACTCCGCCGCCGGCGCGCGGGTCGGCCGCGCCCATCTGAATCCACCGCTCGAAGTCGCGGATGACGGCGTCGGGGAGTTTGCCGCCGTTTTTCTCGGGCGGCATCTGGAGGTCTTTGGTCGCGTAGCGAATGGCCTCAACCAACAGCGATTTCTTGGTGTCGCCGGGCACGACGGCAGGGCCGGAATCGCCGCCCTTGCGCGCGCCCTCGCGGGAATCAAGCGCGAGACCGCCCTTGATTTTGTTGCCCTCGCCGGCGGCGTGGCACTTGTAGCACTTCTCCACGAGCACTGGTCGGATCTTCGACTCGAAGAAGGCCAGTTCTTCCGGCGACGCAGCGCGCTCGGACGTCTTCGCGGCAGTCGCAGATTTGGGCGCGGCGAACTGCGGCTGTGCCGGTTCGTTGCCGCCGGGGCGTGGACCGCCCGGGGCGAGCGTGACAATCTCAGCGAACTCGGCCTGGGGGAGAAAGCCGTCCTTGTTCTTGTCCAACAGTTCGAACGTGGCGTCCGCCAACTCGCGCTGGCCGCGGAAACGCGGCGAGCGCGCGAACTCGGCATTGTCCAACTGGCCATCGCGGTTGCTGTCGAGGAAGCGGAAGGCCGTGGCCGGATCGGGAGGAGTTCCTGTGCCGGGCAAAACTTTTTTGCCGGACGGCTGCTGCGCATGCAAGCCAGCGGCGAACGCGAGCAGCGGGAGAGCCCAGAGAAGCCTTTTCATGGCTGGTTGAACATTTGACCTAACACAACAGTGACGACGATGGAACTGGACGATGGTTACTCGGTTTTCGCGCCCGGCTCGGACGGACCCAACCGGCCCAGGCCATCCAGGACCAGACGCATCAATTCCCTTTCCTGAAACCGCCGGGGGGCCTCGGCAAACTGCACCACCAGCAACTTGAGCGACGGGACGAGGTAGAGCTTTTGCTTCCCCGCGCCGGCGGCCATGACAAGGTCGCGCGGGCGTTCGTCGGAAGCATTGAGCCAGAAGGTGAGGCCATAGGCGGGATGTGCCTTGGTGCCTCGAAAGCATTCGGCCAACAATTCCCGGGAGACGAGCTGATGGTTGTTCCACGCCCCGCGATTCAGCAGGAACTGGCCGAACTTCGCCCATTCGCGCGCTGTGAGGTGTGCGCCGGAGGGCAGCTGCGGCTCGCCGTCGGCCTCCTTGCGCCACGAGGACGGTTTGAGGCCGATGGGGTCCAGGAGACGACGCTTGAGATAGTCTTCCACCGTTTCCTTGCGTGGCGCCAGCTTGCGACGGAGCAACTCGCCGAAGCACTGGAAGGGCACCGGGCCGTATTGGACTTTTGCGCCGGGTGGGAACATTGCCTCCGCGAGCCGCACCGCGTCCTGATAGCCGGGCACCTCGCCAGCCTCGCCGCCCGCGATGCCACTGGTGAGCGTGAGCAACTCGCGGATGGAGATTATGGACTTTCGTGGATCGGTCTTCCATTCGGTCAAGGTGTCCGAGGCCGGTTCGTCGAGCTTGAGCAAGCCATCCTCCACCGCCATGACTGCCAGCACACCGACGAAGCTCTTGGTAGCACTGGCAAGCCGGTGCGGATCGTCGCGCCGGTGGCCGTTCAGGTATTCCTCAAAGAGCAACTCGCCGTCGCGATACACGAGCAAGGCATGGCCGTTGCAGGAGCGAAGGTAATCGGCGGCTGGCTGAAACGGACCGGGCGCAGGCTGGGCGACCGGCTCCGGCTGGGCAAATACGACGCCAGCAAAAGCCCAAGCGAAAACAAGGCAAGTGGCAGCCGACGGGTTCAGGGTGCTTGGTGAGACTGACCATGCGCCGCCGCGCCACGGCCGGCAACAGCGATTTCGTGCCGGCCAACCGGGTTCAAGACAAAGAAAAAGGCCCGCTCGAATCAGAGCGGGCCTCTCGGGAATTGTTGGCAGCGGCTTACTTCGCAGCTTCGGCCTTGGGAGCCTCAGCCGGCGCAGGCGCCTCGCCCTCGACAAATTCGATGATAGCGAGCTGGGCGGCATCGCCCTGACGTTGACCGAGCTTGAGGATGCGGGTGTAGCCACCGTTGCGATCCTTGAACTGGGGCGCGATTTTGTCGAACAGGATGTGGACCACATCCTCGTTCTCACGCCACTTGTCGCGGAGGAGCTTGCCCTTGCGCTTGGGCGTGCCCTTGAAGTGCGTGCGGGCCTGCTGACGGACGCGCGCGGCGACAAGGCGGCGGCAGTGGACGTTCTCCGCGGTGAGCGCAGCCTTCTGTTTGTCGTCAGCGGTGGTGGCGGCGGCGATGGCACGGTTGGCGCGACGGCCCAGGGTGACGAGCTTCTCCACCACGGGGCGCAGGGCTTTCGCCTTGGCCAGCGTCGTGGTGATGCGCTTGGACTTGATGAGGCTGCACACCATGTTCGCGAGCATCGCGTTGCGATGTTCGCCGGTGCGGCCCAGTTTGGCGGTGCGTTTAAGATGGCGCATAGGTCAACCGGTTATCAGGCGGCGGGCTTGTCTTCTTTCGGGACGTCCAGCAACGACTGGTCGATGGGCATGCCCAGCGAGAGGCCGAGGGCGAGGAGCTTGTCCTTGATTTCTTGGAGCGACTTCTTGCCGAAGTTGCGATACTTGAGCATGTCGCCTTCGGATTTCATGGCCAACTGGCCGACGGTGGTGATGTTGGCGTTGTTGAGGCAGTTGGCCGCACGGACGGAGAGCTCGATCTCGTTGACGCTCATGTTGAGGAGCTTTTTGAGCTTACCCTGTTCCTCGTCCTGCTTGTTTTCGACCTCGGTGAACTGGACGGCGTTGCGGTCGTAGTTCACGAAGACGTCGAGGTGTTTCTGGAGAATGGCGCTAGCCTGGAGGAGTGCGTCGTCGGGCGTGATGCGCCCGTCGGTCCAAATCTCGACCACCAAGCGGTCATAGTCGGTGCGCTGGCCGACGCGGGCGGCCTCGACCGCATACTTCACGCGGGTGACGGGGGAGAAGATGGAGTCAATCGCAATGACGCCGATGGGCTGATCGGTCTTCTTGTTCTCATCGCCCGGGCAGAAGCCACGGCCGAGCTTCACTTCCAACTCCATGGTCAGCTTCTTCTTGCGGTCCAGCGTGCAGATGACCTGCTCGGGGTTAACGACGCTGACGTGCTGGTTCAGCTCGATGTCACCGGCGGTGACTTCGCCCTCCTTGTTCACGCTGAGGATGAGTTGCTGGACGTCGTGCGTGTCCGACTTGAATTTGACCTTCTTGAGGTTGAGGACGATCTGGGTGACGTCCTCGACGACGCCGTCCACGATGGCGAACTCGTGCTGCGCGCCCTCGATCTTCACCGAGGTGACGGCGGCGCCCTCCAGCGAGCCCAGGAGCAGGCGGCGAAGGGAGTTGCCAATAGTGTGACCGAAACCGGTTTCAAACGGCTCGGCACTGAACTTGGCGTAGGTGGCGGTGGCGGTGGCGTCTTCGCGCTGCAACCGCTTGGGCATTTCGAACCGGGCGAGGCGGACTGGCATGGTGTGTTACTGTTTCTGCAATTTTAATCTGGCCGACGGCGCTATTCCCGGCGCATGCCGGCCCATATAATTGCGTTGGTCCCCGACTGCGGGGACGGTTGGTTAGCGGGAATAAAATTCAACCACCGCCTGCTCGTTGGCGATGGGGTGGATTTCATCACGGGACGGAACCCGAACCAAGGTGCCCTTGAAGGCATCCTTGTTAAGCGTGAGCCACCCGGGCACCGCGCGAGCGGTGGAAAGCTCCAAGTTCTTCGTCGCAAGCTGCCGCGAGACACTGGAGTCCTTCACCTCAATCACGTCGTTCACTTTCACGGCGTAAGAAGCGATGCTGACCTTGCGCCCGTTCACCTTGACGTGGCCGTGGCCGACCATCTGGCGCGCCGCGGCGCGAGTGGTGGCAAAGCCGAGGCCGAACACGACGCTGTCGAGCCGGGTCTCAAGAATCTGGAGCATCTGCTCACCGGTGACACCGCGGCGGCGGAGCGCCTTTTCATAAACGTTGCGGAACTGGCGCTCCTGCAAGCCATAGTAATAACGGAGCTTCTGCTTCTCCAGCAGGCCGAGTCCGTATTCCGTGGACTTGCGGCGGGAACCTTTTGGGCCGTGGACGCCGGGCGGATAATTACGGCGCTCAAGATACTTCGAGGGACCGAAGATGGGGATGCCAAAACGGCGGCTGACGCGGACGCGGGGACCTGTGTAACGAGCCATAATTCGTGAAGCTTAAATCGTGGTGGGTGACTAGACGCGGCGCTTCTTGCGGGGGCGGCAACCGTTGTGCGGCACCGGGGTCACGTCCTTGATGGTGGAAATCTCCAGACCGATGGCCTGCAACGCACGGATGGCGGACTCGCGGCCCGAGCCGGGCCCGCTGACGCGGATCTCCACCTCGCGGAGGCCGTGGGCCATCGCTTGGCGGGCGGCATCCTGCGCGACTTGCTGGGCGGCAAACGCGGTGCTCTTACGAGAGCCCTTGAAACCCACGCGTCCGGCGCTGGACCAACCGATCACGTTGCCCTGCATGTCCGTGATAGAGACGTTGGTGTTATTAAAGGTTGAGAGAATGTGCGCAATGCCAATGGCGATGTTTTTCGCGCCCTTCGCCTTGACGATTTTCTTCCCGGCATTTTCGTCGGCGAGCAACTCAGCGGCGGTAGGCGCGGCGGCGGCAGCGGGAACGCCGGGAGTAGCCGGGGCGGCGGCGGGGGCAGCACTGGCTGCGGCCGGCGCGGCGGCGGCCTCCTTCTTGGGCTTGGCCTCGGCGGCAGTTGCCGGGGCGGCTTCGGCGGCAGGCTTCGTCTCCTTCTTCGGGGCGGGTTTCTTCTTTTCTTCGGCCATAGAGGTAAGTCGTTTGAAAATGATCAGGCGGCGGCGGCGGGCTTGGCGGCACGTTGCACACCGACGGTGCGGCGCGGACCCTTGCGCGTGCGCGCGTTGGTCTGGGTGCGCTGGCCGCGGACGGGCAGGCTCTTCAGGTGGCGGATGCCACGGTAGCACTTGATCGCCTGAAGGCGTTTCAGATTCAGACCAAGTTCGCGGCGGAGATCGCCCTCGGTCACATATTTGCCGTCCTGAATCGCGTGGACGATCTGCGAGAGCTGGGCCTCGGTCAGGTTTTTCGCGCGAATCCCCGGGTCAAGTTGCGCCTTGGCGATGATCTCGCGAGCGTTGACGGGGCCGATGCCGTCGAGGTAGCGCAGCGCGATGTCGATGCGCTTGTCGCCGGGGATGTCCACACCAAGGATGCGTGCCATAAATTCTAAAGGTTAACCTTGCCGTTGCTTGTGGCGGGCATTCGTGCAGATCACGCGAATCACGTTCTTGCGTTTCACGATCTTGCAGTGCTCGCACATTCGTTTCACTGAGGCCCTGACTTTCATAAATTCTGTTCGTTCAAAACCACAAACCCGTGCGACAAGTCGCCGGGTGACAATTTCACCGTCACCATCGCGCCTACCTTCACCCGCCCCACCAAGGGAGCCTGCCGCCGCGCCACATGACCCAGCAACCGGTGCCCGTTCGCGAGTTCCACGCGCAGCAGGCCGTTTGGCAGCGCTTCCACTACCGCGCCCTCAACGACGAAGGCAGATTCTCCGGACACGTCAAAATTTCCGGCTCGGACCCGGTGATGAGCACCGTGTGCTCCATGTGCGCCGACGGCAGCCCGTCCTGCGTCACCACGGTCCATTTGTCACTCAACACTCTGACGACCGGCGAACCGGCATTCACCATCGGCTCAATCGCAATCGTCATGCCCGGCTTCAACTTCGCCGAGTGCTTGCCCGGCTCGACAAAATTCGGCACCTGCGGATCCTCGTGGACCGTGCGCCCGACTCCGTGCCCGACAAACTCGCGCACCACGCTGAACCCGTTCGACTCAACATACGTTTGAATCGCCCGCGAGATGTCCACCACGCGGTTCCCGGCCAATGCGCGGGAAATTCCTTCATACAAGGCCTGCGTCGTCACATCAATCAGTTTTTGCGCCAGCAAGCTACAGCCGCCGACCGCCACCGTCTTGGCGGTATCGCCGATGTAGCCTTGATATCTGACCCCAACATCCAGACTGATGATGTCGCCAAACTGGATTCGTCGGGGACCGGCCACCCCGTGCACCACCTCGTCGTTTACCGAGATGCAGATGTTGCACGGATATTTCCGATAGCCAAGGAAGGCACTGGTCGCGCCGTAGTGCCGTATGCGTGCCGCCGCGAAGTCATCAACTTCCTTCGTCGTCACGCCGGGCCGGATGAACGAAGCAACGTCATTCAGCACCACCGAGGCGATTGCCCCGGCAGCCCGCATGATGTCGAGTTCGTTTTCTGTCTTGATGACGATCATTGCCGTAACCCAGCCGCGGTCAGCACCAGTTCATCCACGCCCGCTTCGCCACGTTCAAGGAACATTCCGCCGGGCGGCCAACCGCCGGGCGTCTGGCTGCTTCCCACCGGGGAAGCGCCTGATTCAAAACCGACCGCGCAGACGCGGCCCCTTGCCGCCCTTGCCGCCGCTGAGGAAACCGTCATAGTGCCGCATTAGCAGATGCGACTCCATCATCCGCATCGTGTCCAGCACCACGCCGACGGTGATGAGCAGGCTGGTGCCACCGAAAAACTGAGCCACATAGTAGTTGATGCCCATCGAGCGCGACATGAGCTGGGGGATGATCGCAATCACCACTAGGAAAAGCGCCCCAGCCAGCGTGATCCGGCTCATCGTGTGATGCAGGAAGTCGCTCGTGGCGTTGCCAGGCCGCACGCCGGGAATATAGCCGCCGTATTTTTTGAGGTCGTCGGCGATCTGCACCTCGTTGAACTGTGTGGCCACCCAGAAGTAGGAGAAGAACAGGATCATCGCCGCGAACATCAGCATGTGAAAGTATTGGTCTTCCCGGAAATGCAGGGCCAGCTCCTCCAGAAATTTGTATTCGAGCGACTTACCCAGCATGTCGAGCAGCTTCTCGGGGAACATCAGGATTGCCTGCGCGAAGATGATGGGCATGACCCCCGCATAGTTAACCTTGAGCGGCATGAACGAGCTGCCGCCCTGGATCATCTTGCGGCCGGACATGCGCTGCGCGTATTGCACCGGAATCTTACGTTGCGCCTGGGTCACAGCGATGACCGCCGCGATGACGAACAGCAGGAGCGCGATCAGGAAAACGCCGTGAAAGAGATTGTAGCGGCGCTCAATCCCCTCGGGCGGGAAGAACATCTCGAACAACGCCTGCATGGTTTGGGGCAGGCGCGCCAAAATACCCACCGTGATGACGAGCGAGACGCCATTGCCGATGCCCCGTTCACTGATCTGCTCGCCCAGCCACATCATCAGCAGGGTGCCCGTCGTCAGCAGCAGCGTGGTCACGAGCCGGTAGCCCAAGCCGGGATCCTGCACGAGCGAACCGGTGAATCCCTGAAAAATCTTGTCCGGATTCTCCCAAGCAATCGCCATCACAAAGCCCTGCCCCAAGCACAGGAGCACGGTGAGGTAACGGCCGTATTGGATGATCTTCGCCCGCCCGCCCTCTTCGCGCGCCAGCTTGCTCAACTGCGGGATCACTGCGCTGAGGAGCTGGATGATAATCGTCGCGCTGATGGAAGGCATGATGCCGAGCGAACCGATGGCGCACTTCTCCATCGCTCCGCCGGTGAACATCGAATACATCCCCAGCAAGCCGCCCCCATCCTTCGAGGCGATCTTCTCGAAGTATTCCTGAAGCACCTGACCATCCAAGCCCGGCAGCGGAAGCATGGAAACCAGCCGGCAGATGCCCAGCACAATGAGGGTGAAGAAAATCCGCGACTTCAGCTCCGGAATCTTGAAGCAGTTGACGAAGGTGTTGAGGATGTTCTGGAGCATCGCGGAGCGCCTCGGAGATCAGGCTATGCGGCCTTGGGAGCCGGAGTCTCGCATGCGCCGCCGAGCGCCTCGATCTGCTGACGGGCACCGGCGCTGAAGGCATTCGCCACCACGGTCAGCTTCTTGGTGAGCTTGCCGTCGCCAAGAATCTTGATGCCGCCGCTGGATTTGCCGTTGGCCAATCCGGTCTCGCGGAGCACACCCTCGTCCACGCGAGCGCCGTCCTCGAAGGCGTTCAACGACTCGACGTTGACAGGAATGTAGGTCGTCGCAAAGCGGGCGTTGTTGAAACCGCGCTTGGGCAGGCGGCGGAAGAGCGGCATCTGGCCGCCTTCGAAGGTGGGGCGGATGGAGGAGCCGCTGCGCGCGGACTGGCCCTTGCCGCCGCGGCCAGAGGTCTTGCCGTGGCCGCTGGACTCACCCTGACCGAGGCGCTTTTTCCGGTGTTTCGCGCCGGGACGGGGCTTCAAATCGTGGAGACGCATGGTGACGAAAGGTTAGGGGTGAATCAGGCTGCGACGGGGGCGGCGGGAGCGCCGGCTTCCTTGCGCGCGCCACCGAGGCTGACGCCACGGCGCTTGGCCACATCCTCACGGAGGCGGAGGCTTTGCAGCGCCGCGATGGTCGCCTTGGCGACGTTCGCCGCGTTCTTGGAACCGAGCGACTTGCTCAACACGTCCTTGATGCCGACGGTCTCGAGCACGGCTCGGACGGTCTTGCCGGCGATGAGGCCGGTGCCCGGCGAAGCGGGGCGGAGGAGCACCTTGGCCCCGTCCAAAGTGCAATAGGCGTCATGCGGAATCGTGGCGCCGGTGATAGACACCGAAAGCATATTCTGCTTGGAAGCCTCGCCGCCCTTCTTGATGGCCTCGGAGACCTCGGCGGCCTTGCCAAGACCGATGCCGATCTTGCCTTTGCGGTCGCCGGTGACCACGAGCGCGCTAAAGCTGAAGCGACGGCCGCCCATCACGACCTTCGCGGAGCGGTTGATGAAGATGACCTTCTCGCTGAATTCGCTGTCGGTCGCCTGCTCGGGTTCGGGGCGCCGGCGCGGACCGCTGCGGCCGGGGCCACGGCCGCGACCGCCACGCTCGCCGCCGCGCTGCTCACCGCGCTCGGCGGGGGGGGCGGCGGTCGTCAATTCGGCACCGGCTTCGGGAAGATTCGGATTAGGTTCAGACACAGCTCAAGTCTCCTGTTGGCGGGTTAAAATTTCAGGCCGCTCTCACGGGCAGCGTCGGCCAGTGCCTTCACCTTGCCGTGGTAACGAGCGCCGCTACGGTCGAACACCACGGCGGAAATGCCCTTCACCTTCGCGGCCTCGGCGGCGGCCTTGCCGACGAGGACGGCGCTCTTGACGTTAGCCGCGAGCGACGCACCGCTAGGCTGGCCCTTCGCACGAGTCGAAGCGGCAGCCAAGGTCACGCCCTTGCCGTCATCAATGAACTGCACGTAGATGTGCTGGCCGGTGAAGCGGACGCTCATGCGAGGCCGCTCGGCCGTGCCAACGACCTTCTTGCGGATGCGCCAGATGCGCAGTTGCCGAAGCTGTTGTTTCTTCTGGGTTCTCATTCGGTGCGAGCCACGGTCTTGGCCGTGGCCTCTAAGATTTGTTACTGGACCGTCTTTCCTTCCTTGCGGACGACGTGCTCACCCACGTAGCGGACACCCTTGCCTTTGTAAGGCTCCGGCGGATAGTAGCTGCGGATCTCAGCAGCGACCTGCCCCACCACCTGCTTGTCCGGCCCTTCGATCGTTAACTTGGTATTCTCATCCACCGTCACCTTGATCTGGTCGGGGATGTTGAAGAGGACGGGGTGCGAAAAGCCCAGCGAAAGGTCAACCTGCTTGCCCTTGACGGCAGCCTTGAAACCGACGCCCTGGATTTCCAGCTTCTTGACGTAGCCTTCGCTGACGCCCTTGACCATGTTGTTGATCAATGCGCGGGTCAGGCCGTGCAGCGCCTTGGCCTCGGCATCATCGCCCTGCCGCGCCACAATGACCTTGTCCTTTTCGACGGTCGCAGTGACGCGTGCCGGAATGGGCTGCTGCAGTTTGCCCTTCGGTCCCTCGACGAAGACACTGGTGCCCCGCACCTCGACCTTGACCTTGGCCGGGATGGAAACGGGTTGTTTGCCGATGCGTGACATAAGCGTGAAAAGTTACCAAACGTAGCAGAGCAACTCGCCGCCGACGTTCTGGCGGCGGGCTTCGTTACCGGTCAGGATGCCGGCGGGCGTGGAAAGGATCGCGGTGCCCATGCCATTGCGGACCCGGGGAATCTCAGTCGACCCGACGTAACGGCGGAGGCCGGGCGTGCTGACACGTTGGAGGCCGTCAATGACACTTTTGCGGCCGGCATACTTGAGTTTGACCTTGATCTTCTTCTTGGCGACCGCGCCCTCGACCGCGACGTCGCTCACGTAGCCCTCGCGCTTGAGGATGTGGGCGATGCCCTCCTTCATCTTGGAGTGCGGGATCTCGACGCTGGGCAACAGCGCGTTGCCGGCGTTACGGATGCGGGTCAACAAATCAGCAATGGGATCGCTCATAATTACCAGCTCGCTTTCGTGACACCGGGGATCATGCCGGACAACGCCAGTTCGCGGAACGTAAGACGGGACACGCCGAACTTGCGGATGTAGCCGTGGCGGCGCCCCGAGACGGCGCACCGGTTCACCAGCCGCACGGGCGACGCATCGCGCGGCAGCTTGGCGAGGCCAGCGTAATCCTTCTTCGCTTTCAACTCGGCGCGCTTGGCGGCGAACTTCTTCACGGTCGCTGCTTTGCGTTTGTTGCGTTCCAACCAGGCGGTCTTGGCCATATTCCAGGTGTGTTTGCGTTATTTCTCGGCGAAGGGCATGCCCATCAGCTTGAGCAACTCACGCGCCTCGTCGTTGGTCGGCGCGGAAGTGACGATGGTGATGTCCATGCCCTGCTGACGTTTGATCTTATCCAGGTCAATTTCCGGAAAAACCGTCTGGTCGGCGATGCCGATGGAGTAGTTGCCCCGTCCGTCGAACTTGCGCGGGCTAATGCCGCGAAAGTCACGGATGCGCGGCAGCGCCGTGGCCACGAGCCGATCGAAGAACTCATACATCGCATCGCGGCGCAGCGTGACAAAGCAGCCGACGGGCTGGTGCTGGCGCACCTTGAAGTTGGCAATGCTCTTGCGGGCCTTGGTGATGACCGGCTTGCGGCCGGTGATCGCGGTCAAATCCTTGGCGGCATCGTCGATCGCGCTTTTCTCGAGCGAGGCACTCACGCCCATGTTGATGACAATCTTCTCCAGCTTCGGCACCTGGTGAAGATTCTTGTATTTGCGCTTTTCAACGAGCGCAGGGCGCACTTCGGCAACGTATTTCTTGTAAAGTCGGGATTCCATACGCGTCAGGCTTTGGCGGGCTCGGCAGGGGCACCACGCTTGGCGGCGCGGGCGTCGAACTTGGCGGCGAGCATCACGTTTGAGACGTGGAGCGGACCTTCCCGTTCGAGGATGGTGCCGTTGGGATGCTGCTGGTTCTTTTTGACGTGCTTTTTCTGGAGCTTGACGCCCTCGACAAACACACGCTCGGTCTTGGTCACCACGGAGATGATCTTGCCGCGCTTGCCCTTGTCCTGGCCGGTGATCACAACGACCTCGTCACCGCGTTTCACATGAAGTTTACTGGGCATAACTAGATGACCTCCGGGGCGAGCGAAATGATTTTCATGAACTTCAGGTCGCGCAGCTCGCGGGCCACGGGACCGAAGATGCGCGTCCCCTTCGGGTTGCGCTCCGCATCAATGATGACGATGGCGTTGCGGTCGAAGCGCAGGTAGGAGCCATCCGCGCGGCGGATGCTCTGCCGGGTGCGCACGACAACGGCGTCGCAGACTTCGCCCTTCTTCACCGTGCCATCCGGCGCGGCTTCCTTGATATGGCACTTGATGACCTCACCGACGCGGGCATAGGTCTGATTCTTGCCTTGGACGCCGATCATCGCGGCGCGCTTGGCGCCGGTGTTGTCGGCCACGTCTAGGATGGAACGGATTTGAAGCATGGTCTGTTCGAGTTAGGCGGTGACTTGCGCCTGTTCCTGGGCGCGCTCGACGATTTCCACCAGGCGCCACCGCTTGGTCTTCGAGAGCGGGCGCGTCTCCTCAATGCGCACGATGTCCCCGACCTTGGCCTCGGATTTTTCGTCGTGGGCGTAGAACTTCTTGAAAGTGGTGACGACTTTCTTGAACTGGGGATGCGGGAAGCGGCGCTTGACGCTCACCACGATGGTCTTCTGCATCTTGTTGGAGACGACCTCGCCGGTGCGTTCCTTGCGCTGGCTGCGCTCAATGATGTTCGCGGAGTCGGGCATGGCTTAGGCGGCTTTGGGTTGCGCGGACTGCTGGCGGAGCTGGGTGATACGGGTTTCGACGCGCGCGATGTCCTTGCGAAGGAGGCGCAGGCGGGAGGGTTTCTCGAGCTGCGCGGTGGCTTTTTGCAGGCGCAGGTTGAACAGCTCCTGCCGCAGGTCGCGGCTCTTGACGGCCAGCTCGGCCACGGTCAGGTCTTTGAGTTCGGCAAATTTCATGGTCAGGCGTGCGCGTGACGCGCGATGAACTTCGTCTTGATGGGCATTTTGGTTGCCGCCAGGCGCATCGCCTCGCGGGCCATCGCCTCGGGGATGCCGTCCACTTCGAAGAGCACGTTGGCCGGGCGGATGACCGCAACCCAGCCCTCGACGCCGCCCTTGCCGGTGCCCATTCGCACCTCGAGGGGTTTCTTCGAGAACGACTTGTCCGGAAAGATGCGGATCCACATCTTGCCACGGCGCTTCATGTGACGGGAAATCGCTACGCGGCAAGCCTCGATAACTCGGTTATCCAGCCAGCAGCGCTCGAGCGCCATCAGGCCATACTCGCCAAACGCCACCGTATTGCCGCGCGTGGCCAGGCCACGGCGTGCACCACGCTGCATCTTGCGATACTTCACTCTTGCGGGCATCATCGCCATATCGAGTCCTCAGTCTAAAAGGTTAATTGCCGCTGACCGGAGCCGGCACGGGGGCCGCCGGCTTGGCGTCCTTGTCCTTCGACTCCTCTTTGCAAATCCAGCACTTCACGCCGAGCTTGCCATACATCGTCTTCGCCTCGGCGAAGCCGTAATCAATGTTCGCTCGCTGCGTGTGCAGCGGACCACTGCCCTCGAGAGACTTCTCCACCCGCGCGATTTCCGCGCCGCCGAGACGGCCCGCGCAACGCACGCGGATGCCCTGCACGCCCTGCATCTGCATGGCAGTCTGCACCGCCTTCTTCATCGCGCGACGGAACGAGACGCGGCGCTCAAGCTGGAGCGCGATGTTCTCCGCAACCAGTTGCGCGTCGGCCTCCGGGGACTTCACCTCAATGATGTCCACGTAAACCTCCTTGCCGGTCAGCTTGCTCAACTCTTCCTTGAGCTTGTCAATCTCCGCGCCCTTGCGGCCAATCACAACGCCGGGCCGGGCCGTGTAAATGGTGATGCGGCAGCGGTTGGCGGCCCGCTCGATGCCGATGCGCGGCACCGACGCGGACTCGAGCTTCTTCTTGAGAATCTCACGGATCTGGTAGTCCTCGGTCAGCAACGCGCCGAAGCCCTTCTTGTCGGAATACCACTTGGAACGCCAGTCCTTGTTGACGGCGACGCGTAGCCCGACGGGATTGGATTTTTGGCCCATACTATTGCAGGTCGGAAAGGGTGATCTTGATGTGGCTGCTCCGCTTGATGATCGGACCGGCAGAACCGCGCGCCTTCGGAGTGAAGCGCTTCATGCGTCCAGCGGTCAGCGCCAGCGCCTCACGCACCACGAGGTTCTCGGCCTTCAGGCCGTTGTTGTTCTCGGCGTTGGCGATGGCGGAGTTGAGCGTCTTGGCGACCGCCCGCGCGGACTTGCGGGGAATGACCGCCAAGACATGCTTGGCCTGGAGTGCCGGGAGGCCCTGAATCTGACGCACGACCTCGCGCACCTTCTGGGGCGACATCCGGAAATTTTTGAGGAATGCCTGGACTTCCATAACTACTTGGCCTCCGCCTTGGCGGTGTGAGCGCCGTGCTTCTTGAAGACGCGGGTGAGCGAGAACTCGCCCAGTTTGTGCCCGACCATGTTCTCCGTCACGAATACCGGCAAAAACTGCTTCCCGTTGTGGACGTTGAACGTCAACCCGATGAACTCCGGAGTAATGGTCGAACGGCGCGACCAAGTCTTGATTGGCGTTTTGGAGTTCGCTGCCTTGGCCTTGACGATCTTGTCCATCAAGCTCGCCTCAACGAAGGCACCTTTTTTGATTGAGCGTCCCATAGTCGGTTACTGTTGCTTCATCGGGCGGCCATCGCGGCGGACCACGATGAACCGGTTGGATTCCTTGGTTTTGATGCGAGTGCGGTAGCCCTTGGCGAGCAAGCCCCACGGCGAGGTGAGCTGCTGCCAGCCGCCGCCGGACTTCGCCTTGCCCTGTCCGCCGCCGTTCGGGTGATCCACCGGGTTGCGGGCGACGCCGCGGCTGATGCCACGGATGCCGCGATGCCGGCTGCGGCCCGCCTTGCCAAGCACGACATTCTCGTGCTCGGGGTTGCCGACTTGGCCGATGGTCGCGTAGCAGTTCTCGTTGACCTTGCGAATTTCGCCTGAGGGCAGGCGAATCTGCGCATAACCGTCGTCCACCGACATGAGCGTGGCGGCAGATCCGGCCGAGCGGACCATCTGTGCACCCCTGCCGGGCATCATCTCAATCGCGTGAATCGGCAAGCCGACGGGCACATTCTTGAGGAGCAGACTGTTTCCGACGTCCGGCGGTGCGGTCGGCCCGGAAACGACTTTCGCCCCGACCTTCAGCCCAACCGGCGCAACAATGTAGCGCTTCTCGCCGTCCTTGTAGGTCAGCAGAGCCAAACGCGCGGTGCGAATCGGGTCGTATTCGATGGCCGAGACTTCCGCTTCGATGCCGTGCTTGTTCCGCTTGAAGTCCACCAGACGAATCTTCTGCTTGTGGCCACCGCCAATGCCGCGCGCGGTAACCCGGCCGTAATTGTTGCGCCCGCCAGTTTTTTTACGGATGACAACGAGGCTCTTCTCGGGCTTGGTCTTGGTGATGTCGCTGTAGTCCGAGATCGTGATGTATCTCGTGGACGGCGTCAGCGGGCGGAATGTCTTGACGGGCATGGCGGAAAATTAGGTGAGGTTGATCTTGTCGCCGTCCTTGAGCGTAACGACCGCCTTCTTCCAGTGCGCGTCACGACCGGCGTGCTTGGTGTTCTGGCGGCGGGCCTTGCCCCGGACGTTCGAGGTGTTCACCGCGACGACCTTGACCTTGAATAACTCCTCCACCGCCTTGCGGATCTCGATCTTGTTGGCGCGGCGGTCGGCTACGACGGTGTATTGGTTGAACCGCTCGGCCTGCATCGCACCCTTCTCGCTGATGCGCACGGTCTTGATGATGTCGAAGGCATTCATGGCGGTTACTTGTCGGAGAGCCGGAGGGCGACCTTCTCCAAGGCAGCCTTGGTGAAGACGAGTTTGTCGCAGAGCAGAGTGTCGTAGGTGTTGAGCCTTTCGCCAGAAGTCAGGGTAACGTTCGGCACATTCCGGGAACCCAAGGCGAGGTTCTTGTTCTCCGGGGAAACCAGCAGAACGGTGCGTCCGCTCAGCTTGAGCGTGCCCAGCATGCGGAGGAACTCCTTCGTCTTGTGCGAGGCAAGTTTGAAGTCGTCAACGACCACCACGTCGCCGGCCTTGAGGCGTTCGCTGAGGGCCTTGCGAAGGGCGAGTGAACGAACCTTCTTGTTGACCTTCTTGCTGTAATCACGGGGCTGCGGGCCAAACACCACGCCGCCACCGGGCCACAGCGGAGATTGCGTAGATCCGGCACGGGCGCGACCGGTGCCCTTCTGCCGCCACGGCTTCTTGTTCGTGCCGGCCACTTCGCCGACGCGCTTGGTGGCGGCCGTGCCGCTGCGTTGGGCAGCGTTGTAGGCGACGACGGCGTCATGCACCGCCTGAGTCCCGCGGCCGTTTTCAATCAACTCGAAGCCGACCTCGACCTCGCCCTGGCTGTTGCCCTGATTGTCCAAAATGGGAAGTTTCATGACTCAGTCCTACTTCTTCTTGGCGGCGGCTTCCTTCTTGCCCTTGGCGACGGCCTCGGCCCGGGCAGCAGCGGCCTTGGCGGCCTCCTCGCGGTCCTTGCGGGCCTGCGCGATCGGGTATTTCTTTGCCTCGCGAATCACGACGTAGTCGCCCTCAGATCCAGGGATCGAGCCCTTGATTAGGAGGAGATTGTCGTCCTTGCGAACTTGTATGACTTCCAAGTTCTGCGTGGTGCGACGCTGCTGGCCCATGTGACCGGGCATTTTCAAACCACGCCGCACCGTGCCCGGAAACAAACGTTGGCCGATGGCCCCCGAGCGGCGTTTCCAGCCTTTGCAGCCGTGGGTGGCATCACCGCCGGCGAATGACCAACGGCCCACGACGCCCTCGAAGCCGCGCCCCTTGGTCGTGCCGATGGCGTCCACATAATCACCCACCGAAAAAATGTCTGGCCCGACAATGTCACCCGGCTTGACCGTCAAAGCGAAGTCACGGAATTCCTTGATTCGCTTCACCGGCGCACCCTTGTGCTTGGTGATATGGCCGAGCACTGCCTTGGTGAGCCGCTGCTGCTTCTGGTCGTCAAACCCGAGCTGGACCGCGTTGTAGCCGTCTTTGCCGTCCTTGGACTTGACCTGCAACACGCGGTTCGGGCCCACGAGAACAACGGTCACGGCGATGGCGTTGCCCGCGGTGTCATACACACGTGTGTGGCCGAGTTTCTTTCCAAGCAAGCCGATCATAGGAATTAAATCTTGATGGTGATGTCCACGCCGGCGGGGAGGTTGAGCTTCTTCAACTCGTCCACGGTCTTGGCGGTGGGGTCGAGAATATCCAGCAGCCGTTTGTGAGTGCGCTGCTCGAACGTCTCCTGAGATTTTTTGTCGGCGTGAGGGGAGCGGAGCACCGTGAGCCGCTCGACGCGGGTGGGAAGGGGGATGGGGCCGGCGACCCGGGCACCGGAGCGCTTAACCGTCTCCACGATGTCGTGGGCCGACTGGTCAATGACCCGGTGGTCGTAAGCCTTAAGGCGAATGCGAATGCGTTGTCCAGCCATACAAAGAACAAGAGTAGGAAACCTATGCGCGCTCGGCGCTGCCGCGTGCCCCCGCCAACTCCGCGAGTCGGCCCAGCACGCTCATCAATTCACGAATTGTCAGACGGTTTGTCACTGTGTCTTCGTTTTACCCTCGTCGTGTTCACCCGACGAAAGGGCGGGCAAAATAGCAGCCTGCATTTTCAGTGCAACATTTTTTCCAAACTTTTTTACCAAGAAAGGTTTCACGTCTCAAACCCAGCGTCATTTGCCAAGAATCCAATCCACTCAAGCCCGCAAAATAGCAGCAAGACGGGCATTTCTTGCGGTCATTTCGCCCGCAAATGTCACCGCTTGCCGGGCGTGCGAGGGAAACCCAATCTCCCCGCATGGGCCTGACGATTCATTATCGGCTGCGCGCACCTAGAACGCTGACTGACGAAGCGGCGCGGGTGCTGACAGATCAGGCTCGCACCCGCGCCCTCGCGCTGGGAGCCGTTGAAGCCACGGAGGTCTTCGAGGTCGAGTCCGATTTTCCCATCAACTGGTATTTTCGAGAGCAAACTGATCCGAAGCGCTGGCCGAGCGGCCCGCTGCCTCCCGAACACGGCTGGCTGTTCTCCTTCGACCCAGGGCAGGATTCTGAATCTGTGCTGCTCGGCTTGTGCCGTTTTCCCGGTGTGCCCTGCTGGCACTGGCGGGGCAGTTGCAAAACTCAATATGCAGCGCGTCACGGTTGGGAACATTTTTTCGCTACGCATCGTCGCGTGCTGGATGCGGTCTCGATCTGGCGGGATCTCGGCGCTGAAATCCAAGTCAACGACGAGGGCGGTTACTGGGACTCGCACTCGGAGGATTTGTTGCGGGCCAAGCTCGGCGAATACGACCGACTCATCGCCGCGTTCAGCGGCGCGATGAAAGACACCGGGGCCGAGGTGAAAGGCGCGATTTTCTCCGACCCACGGTTCGAGCAATTGGAGGCGCAGGGACAGCAAGAGTTTGGCGAGAAGGTTCGCGACGTGCTGAACGAAATGTCCGACCTGCGTCCAGCAACGTGCGAGCATTGAAGACACATCTCCAGATGTGCTCGCGCACGAAAAAGCCCGCCGATCTTGCGGACGGCGGGCTTGGTTGAAGGACGATCGGCTTACGAGCGGGCGGCGGGTTTTTTCGCCGAGGTCTCGAGGATCTGCTGCGCGATTTGCGAAGGCACCTGCTCGAAGGTGTGCGGCTCCATGCTGTAGCTCGCGCGGCCCTTCGAAAGCGAGCGGATGGCGGTGGCGTAGCCGAACATTTCCGCGAGCGGCACGTGCGCGTTGAGGACGGTCTGCCCGGCCTTGGCGTCCACGCCCTGAATGATGCCGCGACGGCGATTGATGTCACCCAAGAGGTCACCCTGATACTCGTCAGGCGTGGTGACTTCGACCTTCATGATGGGCTCGAGGATGATGGGGCCGGCGTTCTTGAAGGCGTCCTTCAGCGCGAAGATGCCGGCCATCTTGAACGCCAGCTCGTTGGAGTCCACTTCGTGGAAGGAGCCGTCGGTGACGGCGACTTTGACGTCGATGACCTGATAGCCGGCGTACACGCCCGACCGGCAAGCCTCTTCGATGCCGTCAATGACCGCCGGCACGTATTCCTTCGGAATGGCACCGCCGACGATCTTGTTCTCGATCTCGATGCCTTTGCCCTTCTCGTTGGGCTCAACGGTGACGCAGGCGTGACCGTATTGGCCGCGGCCACCGGACTGGCGGATGAACTTGCCTTCGCCCTCGGCAGCCTTGGTGATGGTCTCGCGATAGGCGATCTGCGGCGCGCCGGAGTTGGCCTCACCCTTGACCTCGCGTTTGAGACGATCGAGGATGATTTCCAAGTGGAGTTCGCCCATGCCCGCGATGATGAGCTGGCTGGTCTCCTCGTTGGTGAAGCAGCGGAAGGTCGGATCTTCTTCCGCGAGGCGCTGGAGGCCCTCGGACATCTTGTCGCGGTCGGCCTTTGTCTTCGGTTCGACCGCCATGCTGATGACCGGCTCGGGGAAGGTCGGCGGTTCGAGCGCGATGTCGAAGTCCTCGTTGCAGAGCGTATCGCCAGTGGTGATGTTGCGCAGGCCGACGAGCGCGGCAATGTCGCCGGAGTAGGCCACGTCAATGTCCTTGCGCTCGCTGCCCTGAATGATCATCAGACGGCTGACGCGCTCGCGCCGGCGGGTGCGCGGGTTGTAGATGGTGTCGCCCTTCTTGAGCTGGCCGGAATACACGCGGAAGAAGACGAGCTTGCCGGCGTAGGGGTCGGTCCAGAGTTTGAACGCGAGCGAGCAGAACTTGGCGTTGTCGTCAGAGTTGGCGACCACCTTGTTCTCCGTGCCAACCTCATGGCCTTCGGCCTGCGGGATGTCAATTGGGCTGGGGAGGTAGTCAATGACCGTGTCCACGAGCACCTGCACGCCTTTTTTCTTGAAGGCCGAGCCGCAGAGCACGGGGATGAGTTCGATCTTGCAGGTGAGGCGGCGGATGGCGGCCTTGAGCACCTCTGGTAAAATCGGTTTTTCCTCCAGCACCAACTCGGCGATGACATCGTCCTTGTTCGAGACGGCATCAATCAGCTCGGCGAGCGCGGCCTTGGCCTTCTCCTTGAGCGCGTCGGGGATTTCCTTCACCTCGTAGTTGAGGCCTTCGTTGACCACGTCGCCGGGGCCCCATACGAAGGCTTTCTGATTCACCACGTCGATGACGCCGGCGAACTGCTCCTCCGCGCCGATGGGCAGGAACACGGGGAAGGCGTAGGCCTTAAGCTTGTTCCGCATGTCCGCCAGCGCATTCTCGAAGTTCGCGCCGGTGCGGTCCATCTTGTTCACGAACGCGATGCGCGGAACCTTGTATTTGGTTGCCTGCCGCCAGACGGTTTCGGACTGCGGCTGCACGCCGGCGACGCCGCAGAACACGGCGACCGCACCGTCGAGCACGCGCATGGAGCGCTCGACCTCGGCCGTGAAATCCACGTGGCCGGGAGTGTCAATGATGTTGATGCGGTGCGGGACGTTGTTGAACGCCTTGAAGATCGCGTCCTCGCCCGGCTTGCTGGTCTTCTGCGTCCAGTAGCACGTCACGGCGGCGGAGGTGATGGTGATGCCGCGCTCGCGCTCCTGCTCCATCCAGTCCGTGACGGTGTTGCCGTCGTCCACGTCGCCGATCTTGTGGATCAGGCCGGTGTAGAAAAGAATGCGCTCGGTGGTGGTCGTCTTGCCGGCATCAATGTGCGCGGCGATGCCGATGTTGCGCGTTCGTTCCAGCGTGTATTGCCGATTCGGCGAGTTGATGGCCTTGTTTTCAGCGAGGGTGCTCATGTGCGGTTCAGGATTGCGGCTTGGTCAAAAAAAACGCCCCGATGCGTGGTGCGCCTTCGGGGCGTCAAAAACTTGGTTCAGGCTACCAGCGGAAGTGCGCGAAGGCCTTGTTCGCCTGCGCGGTCTTGTGGACTTCATCGCGCTTGCGGATGGCGTTCCCCTGTCCCTGATAGGCGTCCATGATCTCGGCGGCGAGCGCCTGGCTCATGGGCAGGCCCTTGCGGGCATCGGCGAAGTTGACGATCCAGCGCACCGCGAGCGAAGCCTGCCGGTCGGCGGGAACCTCAAGCGGAATCTGGTAGGTGGCGCCACCAACGCGGCGGGGCTTCACTTCGAGACGCGGCTTGGCGTTGTCCACGGCGCGTTGGAGAATGTCCACCGGGCTCGCGTCCGGCACTTTTTCGGCGAGGGAGCTGAAGGCCCCGGAGACGATGCGCTGGGCGACGCTCTTCTTGCCGCCCTGCATGACGGTGTTGATGAGGCGGCCGACGAGCACGCTGGTGAAGCGGCCATCGGGGATGATCTGGCGTTTGTTGGCTTGGCGGAGACGAGACATGGCGGCTTTCTGGGTTTGAAATTACGCGGCTTTCTTGGCGGCCTTCGGACGCTTGACGCCGTATTTGGAGCGACTGACGCGGCGCTTCTCGACCCCGGCGGCGTCGAACGTGCCGCGGACGATGTGGTAGC
>JBJTAU010000362.1:0-11171 GCA_046090965.1 Limisphaerales bacterium
CAGTTGAGCGCGATTCCCAACCAGCACAACGGCGTGGACACGCAGAACTTCTCGCGCTTTTACCCGCGCCGGATGCAGGCCGAGGTGCTGCTCGACGCGGTGATTTTCGGGTTGGAGAAGAGCAAATCCGTCACGTCCTCCAGCACTTCGCCGGTGATGACGACCTCGACCGTGGTGCCGCCCTGCCCGCCCATGGGCATCGTGGTGAGCAAGCGCGGCGTGGGGAGGATGACGGATTGGGCGAAGGCTGAGGTAGAGACGCTGAACCCCACAGCCATCGCCAACGGCGTTGCAGCCTTCAGCCCAAGGTTGGCCCGCACCAGCGGGCCTACCTTGGGAACGAACCCCAAAAACTCGGCAACCCGGAAGGGGTTGCAGCCTCGTTCGGACAGCAGACTACACAACCCCTTCAGGGTTGTTGCGTTTGGCTTCCTGTTACCCAGGGTAGCTCGTGCCTCGCAACCCTGGGCTGAAGGCTGGAATCCCGTTGGGATTCTCGGAAACACGCGCTGGTCGCTTGTCGGGAAAAACATGGCGTTTAGTGGTTGTAGAGAAATTCCTTCGTGTTGATGAGGGCCCACAAGACGTCTTCGTAGGCGAGGCGCTTGGCTTGGTCGGGCGGGAGGGGTTTGCCAGCGGCGTCTTCGCGCGGGCGGGCGAGGTATTCCTCGGCGACGGCTTGCTCGTGCGACTGCGGTTCGCGCGCGAACGCGGCGAGATACAGCTCGCGGATTTTCTGCGGCTCAGGCTTCGCGTCCTTCGCGAGGCGCTCGGCGCGGCCACCGCTCGTCGCGAGCTTCGCTTTCACGTCGGCGGCGTTCATCAGGTGCAGGCTCTGCGAAAGGCTCGGCGCGCTCGCGCGCTCACACTCGCACACGCTCGCGGACTCGGGTCGGCCGAAGACTTTCAGGAACGGTGAGCTGCGGTTGTAGCTGTTGTCCGGAAGCGCGATGGCGCGTGTGCCGGCGGGCAAGTCGGCGAAGTCGGTCTTCGCGCCGGTGAACTGGTCCACCGCGTCGAGCAGCACCTCGGCCTGCATCCGGCGCGGGTAAAAGCGCGAGAAGTTCTGCGTGTCCACGCCGTTGTGCTGGTTGGGAATCGCGCTCAACTGATACGCCGACGATTGCGCGATGACGCGCACGACGGCCTTCAAGTCGTAGCCGCTCTCGACGAAGTGCTTCGCCAGCGCGTCGAGCAACTCGGGGTTCGACGGCGGGTTCGTGTCGCGGATGTCGTCCTCCGGCTCGATGAGACCGCGGCGGAAGAAGTGTTTCCAGTAACGGTTCACGAGCGACTTCGCGAAGAAGGGATTGTTTTTGTTGCCCATCCAATCAGCGAGTTGCAGGCGCGGGTCGTCGTCGGGCGCGATGTCGAGCGTCGGCGCGCCGAGGCCGGCGGGCTTCACGGGTTGCTTGGTTTTCTTGTTCTCGGTCTGTGCCATGCCGCGCTTGTGGAAGATGACATCTTCGCCCGCCGTGGCCGTGGGCTTGCGGCCAATCTGGCTGAAGAACGCGGCCATGCTGTAGTAATCGTGCTGGCTCCAGCGCTCGAAGGGATGGTGGTGGCACTGCGCGCACTGCATCCGCACGCCGAGGAAAAGCTGCGCCACGTCCTCAAGCTGTTCGGTCGGCTGCTTCACGCGCTTATACCACGCGACGGGTGGGTTGTCCGCGATGGTGCCGGTGGCGGCGAGCAACTCGCGCACGAGGCGGTCGTAAGGCTTGTTCGCCAGCAGGCTGTCGCGGACCCACGAGTGGAAGGCGAAGTTCGACGCAATATCCTTCGTGTCGTCGCGCCGGTTCTTGAGTAGCGCGGTCCACTTGCCCGCGAAGAAGTCCGCGTAGTCCGGGCTGGTGAGCAACGCGTCCACGAGTTGATCGCGCTTCGCGGGCTCCTTGCTCGCGAGGAACGCCTCGGCCTCCGCCGCCGTGGGCAGGCGGCCTGCGATGTCCAGCGAGACGCGGCGCAGGAACGTGGCGTCATCGCACAACGGCGACGGCGGAATGCCGAGCTGCTTCAAGTTCGCGAAGACCAGGCGGTCAATGAAGTTCTTCTCGGGCGGCAGGTGTTTGACGGGTGCGCCGAGCGGGACGGAGATTTTGCAAACCGCCGCGCGGTCTTGGTAGCGAACCATCACGGCCACGTTGCCGGGGATGTCGAGGATCTGGATGCGACCGGTCTCGGTGGCTTCGGCCATCGCGCGGTCGTTGGCCTCGTAGAGCGCGAGCGAGGTGACATCGCGGGTGCGGCCGACGGTGTAGCGGGCGGTGACTTTGAGTTGCTGCTCGCCCTTGACCTTGAGCGTTTTGCCCGGCGGTTGCACGTCCAGCGAGACGAGCTTGGGGGCCGTCGCCAAATCGTTCGGCGTGCCCTGCTGGAGCCAGACGCGGAGCAAGCGGTAACCTTCCGAGGTCGGGTCCAGCCGCAGCCCGCCGCCGTGTGGCACGCGGGCGGAGGCCTTCACCAGCAGCAAGCTCTGCTCCGGTGACGCCGCGAACACCCGCCGGCCACGGCCTTCCTTGACCAAATGTTCGTAGTCCTCCTGCGGTTCGAAGCCGAGCAGCGAGAGTTGGAAGCCGTTTTGACCCTGGCCCGCCTTCGCGTGGCACGCGCCGGAGTTGCAGCCCGCCTTGGTCAGCACTGGCACCACGTCGTTAATGAAGCTGACGGGTCGCGTGGACTCCGCAGCGAACCCCGGCGAGACGAGCGTAGCGGCGAGGAACAGCGCCAGCCGATTTCCTCGGAGCCTCCGGGAAGACGCGAATGCATTTTTGTTGGCGGCCACGGTAGTCAGATTGCGACACCGGGACCGGTCTTCAAATTCTTCCCGGTTCAGGAGGCCCGGCCGGCACAGGCGGATAGCGATTTGCCAGGAGAAGGGTCAAGGTGAATTTCGCCGGCCACTCCACCGGGGACGAGATCACCCTCCCTCAGCCATACAACGGCTGCGGGGTGAAGGTGTCATATTCCAGATTGCGGACGTGCTGGTTCACCCAGAAGCCGGCCAGCACCGTGCCCAGACCCGCCGCCACGAGGAAGCCGATGCCGAACCAACGTTCGCCCGCCACGATGCTGCCCAAGGTCACCAGGAGGTTCGTCCCGGCGAAGACCGCGCAGGCGATCATCGCGTCGCGGCGCTTGTCGAGATAGTGCAGCACCATGAGCAGCGACATGAAGATGACCAGCAGGAACGTGCCGATGAGGGCGATCTGGAAGATGCCCGCCTGCACCGCGCCCAAGCCGATGATCGGCAGGATGCGCTCCGCCCCGAGGATGAGCACGATGGTGAACAACCCCTGCACCTTGAGCAGCAGGCCAAAGCCATCCTGCAACGCGACGATCATCCCCAGCTTCCGCTCGGTGACTTGGGCAAGCGTCCCCTTCTTGAGCACGTGCTGGAAGAAGTGATCGTTGGCCACCGCGAAGTCGGTCTCCAGTTTCAGAAGGAACACCGCCATGCCCGGCACGATGGTCAGAAATGCGAAATAGACCACGCGGTCATAAACCGGTGCCGAGTGCAAAATCCCGCCGATCCGCTCCGCCGCCGGGTCGAGCCACCAGAACAGGAATTTGTCGATCCAGATGCCGAGGTTGTAGAACAGGCCGCAGAGCGCGAGTTGCCAGTATTTCCGGAAGCATCGGAGAAACTCGGGGTCACCCACCGCGCGGTTGCCGATGGCCTTGTAGATTGCGCGGAAGAGCAGCAGCAGCAGCACCGCGTGGCCGAGGGTGAAGCCGACCATCGCACCCGTCACGCCCTGCCAGTTGCCGCACAGCCAGGCGCCCGCGAAGCTCACGACGCTCCCGATGGCGAAGCCCCACAGCACCTGCGCGTAGTCCTTGATGGCCGTGAGGAAGATGCTCGCCACCCAGACGCCGCCCACCAGTGCGGTGAGTATCGCCGCCGCCAAGCGGAACACCAGCGGCCCCGGCACACACCCGACAAATATCACCAAGCCCACCACCGTGAAGAGCAGCATGCTCCACGCGATCGAGAACACGAACGTCGGGTAAATCTTCTCCGGCTCGCGCGCATACTCCTGGTACGCCGCGTGGCTCGTGAGCACCATATGCACCGGTCCGCTCAGGACGAGCGTCACCGCATACACGAGCGAGATGCTGACGAAGAACCGTTGCAGCTCATCCGTGTCGCCCACCGCCGTGAGCACCGCGCCGAGCATGCCCAGCGAGATGACCGACACCAGCCACGGGCCGCTGCCGATCAGTGCCGCGTAGCCGTAGGCTTGCAGCAGCCCGGTGTAACCCTGCTTGGCCAGCAGCTTGTTGAGTTCAAAGCCGACGCCCGCCATGTGTGCGCGCTAGGATGCTTAGGCCCGGCGCGATGCCAAGCCCGCATTTCACAAGGATGCGGGGTTGCGCGGTGCCCCGCGATTCGCCACAGTCCGCACGTTCAACGAACGCAAACATGAAAAACCGTCTTGTCCTTCCGCACTTCGCCGTCCTGCTGGCCGCGCCCGCGCTCTTCGCCGCGTCGCAGCTCCCGCCCAACGCCCGCGTCGCCATCATCGGCGACTCCATCACCGAGCAGAAGCTCTACAGCAAATACATGGAGGCCTACCTGCTCGCCTGCACGGGCCGCAAGGACATCCACGTGATGCAGTTCGGCTGGAGCGGCGAGACCGCCGGCGGCTTCGCGGCGCGCTGCGTGAATGACCTCGCCGCCTTCGCGCCGAACGTCGCCACCACTTGCTACGGCATGAACGACGGCGGCTACCAGCCGTGGAAAGACAGCATCGGCCAGGGCTACGAGGCCAACATGCGCAACGTCCTCAAGCAGCTCGCCGCCGCCGGCGTGAAGCACATCGTCGTCGGCTCGCCCGGCGCGGTGGATTCGAAGTTCTTCGGTGTCCGGGCCTCCTTCGGCGGCAAGGACTCCGCCGCCGGCTACAACGACACGCTGGCCCATCTCCGCGACATCGCGCAGAAGCTCGCGACAGAAAACAAGCTAGCCTTCGCCAACGTCCACAACGCGATGTTCGACGCCATGCCCAAGGCCAAGGCCGCGTTGACCGAGAACTATCCCGTCTGCGGCGGCGACGGCTTTCATCCCGGGCCCAACGGCCAGCTCCTCATGGCCTACGCGTTCCTGAAGGGCCTCGGCGTGGACGGCGACATCGGCACGCTCACCGTGGACCTGAAGGGCGCCGCCACCGCCACCGACGGGCACAAGGTCCTCAGCAGCGGCGCGGGCAAGGTCGAGTTCGAGAGCACGCGCTGGCCGTTCTGCTTCGACGCCGACCCGAAGAACGCGAACAGCACGCGCAGCATCCTGCCCTTCGCGCCGTTCAATCAGGACCTGAACCGCCTCACGCTCAAGGTGAAGAATCTCGGCGCAGCGAAGGCGAAGGTGACTTGGGGCGCGGCCAGTATGGAGTTCACCAAGGAGCAGCTCGAAGCCGGCGTGAACCTCGCCGCCGAGTTTCCCGCGACGCCGTTCGACGCCTCGTTCGCCAAGCTCGTGGACGCGCTCGGCCGCAAACAGAACTTCGAGACGTCCATGATCAAGGGTCTCGTGACGAACTTCCGTAATTTCGCCAGCGATGCGAAGGCCGATCCCGAACTGGCGAAAGCCTTCGCGACCGTCGGCACGAAACTCCAAGCCCGCCAGCAAGCGCTCGACGCCGAAGCCCGCGCGACGCTCGGCCCCGTGAAGCACACGCTGACGGTTACGGCGCTCTGAACGGAGCGTCGGCCTCAACCCGGTGGGGTTGCCTTGTCCTCCGGCGGAAGAGGTGGGACATCCGTCTTCGCCGCGTCGCGTTCGAGGAACTGCACCACCTTCCAGAACGCAAACCCCACGACGCTCAAGGCCATCAGCGCCCAGAGTGTGCCCACCGCCATGTCGTGTTGGCGCTCGGTCGAAACCCCGCGCATCGCCAGCACGAAGCCCGCGATGGTGCCCACCGAAAGCAGCCCCGTGAGGCCCACGGCCAGTTTCATCGGCGGCGCGCGCCCCTCCAGCAACGCGCGGAAAAACACCCGCTCCATCACATACCACGCCGCCCCGGTCACGACGGCGAAGGCCAGGAATGTCCAGAACGACAGCTCGAACCGCACCGTGGGGTTGACCGACTTGAGCGACTCAATGAACCCAGCGGTCAGCCCGAGACAACCCGCGCCCGCCCATTGTAACAAGCGGAGAAAGTCGCGTTCGGATTGGGGACTGGGCGGCGTCGGCACGCGCTCAACGTAGCGCGGTGGCGACGGACGTCGCAACCCTCTTGCGCCCGCCGCTGCTGCGCCGCCTCAAGGCAGGGACTTCCGCCACGCCAGCGCCGCTGCCCGCACGCGCGCCGCCGTTGCTGCCTCGGTCGCGGCGAGGTTCTTGGCTTCCTTCGGATCGGTGGCGAGGTCGTAGAGTTCCGCGCCGCTGCCGTCGGCGTTCACCAGCAGTTTCCAGTTGCCCTCGCGCACGGCGATGTTCGGTGACTTCGAGTCCGGCTCGCCCGGATACGGGAAGGCGCGGACGCCCGTCGCCTTCCCTTCGCCCGCCGGCGCGGGCGGGCGACCGTATTCCCCAACGAGCGGCTGCGTCCGTGGCTGCGCGCCGCCTTTGAACACGCCGGACAAGTCTTCGCCATCGAACGTCACTCCCGTCGGCACGCTCACGCCGGCCAACGCGCAGAGGGTCGGGAAGAAATCCACGGCGCTGACGACGGTCGTGTTGTTCACCTTGCTCGCCGGGATGACTCCCGGCCAGCGCACCACCAGCGGCGTGCGGATACCGCCTTCGTAGAGGCTCCACTTCATGCCGCGCAGGCCGCCGGTGCGCGTGCGATTGAGGGACGGTTCCGGTCCGTTGTCGCCGGCAAGCAGCACGAGCGTGTTCCTCTCCGCGCCGAGTTCTCGCAGGCTGTCGAGCAGCCGGCCCACTTGCCGGTCCGTCTCCATCAACACCTCGCGATACTTCACGGCGAACTCGCGGTCGTCCTGCCCCTCCTTCGGGCGATAGGGCGTGTGGACGTCATCGAGCCAAAGATTCACCAGCCAGGGCTGTGCGCCGGTCCGCTTCGCGAACGCGAGCGTCTCGTCCACCATCCAGCGTGTGCGGTCGTGGCGCGCGACTTGTTGCGGCTCGCGGTTGGTGCCCCACGGCACGGTCTTGAGGCCCAGCGGCGCGGCGGGCTCGGGACTTTCGTAGGTGCCGAGGCCCACCTCGTAACCGTAGGCCGCGAACTTCGGCGCGTCCGTCACATCGCGCCCGCCGCCCAGGTGCCACTTGCCGATGTGCGCGGTGGCGTAGCCCGCCGTCTTGAACGCGCGCACCAAGGACGGCGCCTGCGGATCAAGGAAGTCCGCCTGCCCGCACGCGGTGTTGCCCGCGCGCGTCTGGAGGAAGCTCGTGATGCGCCAGCGCGCCGGGAACTGCCCCGTGATCAGCCCGCACCGCGACGGCGAGCAAATCGGCGACGCGACATAGAACTGTGTGAAGCGCGTGCCCTCGCGCGCAAGCTGGTCCATGCGCGGCGTCGGCACACCCGCGCCGCCGTTCGCGCCGAGATCGCCCCAGCCCATGTCATCCACGAGGATGAACAGGACGTTTGGCTTGGCGGCGGCTAAGAGATTCAACTCGAACAGGCAAAGGAGACCGAGCAGCGCCATGGCGGTCACCCGGTGGCACCAGTTCACCGACCGCGCTGCGGAATCGAAGGGCAGCGTTGCGCTCCCCTTGCCATCAAACGCGCGTCGTGCCCCCCGGAAGGAGTCGGCAAATGAAAACGCCGGGAACCGCCAGCCGTGCGAGTGGACGTTGATGATCATGGCCAAAGGAACCACGAGTGGACACGCAAGCGCACGCGGGAATTCGGCCCGGCCCAAGGTGCGTGTTGGACCGGGTTGCCAGCCGCCGGATTGACACCTCCCTAGCCGAGCATAGAGTCGAGCGTAAGATCACGTAACTGCCATGACACCCGAGGATGCTGCAAATCAACTGCGCGCGCAAATCACGGCCCGGCGCAAGAATGGCGGTAAATGAACCCCACACCGCAGCTTGCGAACGGCGCACCAGTCGGCTTCGGCCCAGCCTCCATCGGCCTGCCTACCTCCCGCCGCGAATTTCTCCGCCACGCCTCCGGCGGCTTCGGCGCGCTCGCCCTCGCGGGTCTTTTGCGCGAATCCCACGCCGCGACGACGGACCCGCTCGCGCCGCGTCTCACGCATTTTCCCGCGAAGGCGGACCGCGTGATTTTTCTCTACTCGACCGGCGGCGTCTCGCACGTGGACACGTTCGATCACAAGCCACAGCTCATTCGCGACCACGGCAAATCCATCACCGCGTCGCGCTGGCTCAACAAGTCCGGGAACTTCGAGCGCTTCCTCATCAAGCCGCGCTGGGGCTTCAAGCAATACGGCCGCAGCGGCGCGTGGGTGAGCGATTTGTTCCCGCACGTTGGCCGCGTCGTGGACGACCTCTGCATCCTCAACGCCATGCATTGCGAGAGCGACGGCCACGACAAGGCCACGCTCGCCGCGCACACCGGCTCCGCGCAGGCCATCCGACCGAGCGCGGGCGCGTGGGTGAGCTACGGCCTCGGCACCGAGAACCGCAATCTGCCGTCGTTCATGGTCCTCGCGCCCGCCGCGCCGTATGCCGGCGCGCAGACTTGGGGCAGTGATTTTCTTCCCGCGTGTCATCAGGGCACGCACGTGATTCCAGGAAAGGAACCGCTGCCGAATTTGAAACCGAACACGCCCGCCGCCGAGTTGCAGGCGATGGAACTCGGCCTCCTCGGAAAACTAAACCGCGCGCATCTCGAACGCCGCGCCGCGGACGAGGCGCTCGACGCGCGCATCCGCTCCTTCGAGACCGCGTTCGGCATGCAACGCGAAGCGCCCGACGCCTTCGACCTCTCGCGCGAGAGCGATGCCACGCTCCAGCTCTACGGCCTCACGCGCGGCGCGAACACGGGCTTCGGCTGGCAATGCCTCGTCGCCCGCCGCCACGCCGAACGCGGCGTGCGATTCCTCGAACTCATCGACGTCGGCTCCAGCGGCAACTGGGATTCGCACGGCAACATGGCCGATCACGAAAAACTCGCGAAGGCCATCGACCAGCCCATCGCCGGCCTCATCACCGACCTCAAGCAACGCGGAATGCTGGAACGCACGCTCCTCGTCTGGACCTCGGAATTTGGCCGCACGCCCTTCAACCAGAAAGCCGATCATCCGGGCCGCGAACATCACAACCTTGTCTTCACTTCATGGCTCGCAGGCGGCGGCGTGAAGGGCGGCCTCGTTTACGGCCAGTCCGACGAACACGGCATCCTCCCGGGCACCGGCGCGGTCCACACGCACGACCTCCACGCCACGATGCTCCATCTCCTCGGCCTCGATCACGAGCGCCTCACCTACCGCTACGCCGGCCGCGACTTCCGCCTCACCGACGTCGCTGGTGAAGTGGTAAAGCCGATCATCGCATGACCGGAACGGGAATTTTTAGCCACAGATGAAACACGGATTGAACACAGACCCAAAGTTTCGCGCAAAGGCCGCGAAGTCAGCGAAGGCTATTTTTCTTCGCCCCCTTCGCGGCCTTCGCGCAACAATCCCCTCCGTGTTTCAGCCGTGTTCCAGCCGTGGCTAACATTTCGAAACCATGCTCAACACCACCCTGAACTTCGACGCGCCCGGCAAACAGCAGGGCTTTCTCCAGGTCCCCTACTCCCACAACCTCGGCGGCTGGGCCAACGTGATGATCCCCTGCACCGTCATCGCGCGCGGCAAAGGCCCGACCGTTCTCATCCTCGCCGGCAACCACGGCGACGAATATCAGGGCCAGATCGCCATCATGAAACTCGCGCGCGAGCTGACGCCCGAGATGGTCAATGGACGCCTCATCCTCATCCCGTCGCTGAACTTCCCCGCCGCGCGCGCCGCCACGCGCCTCTCGCCCGTGGACGGCATGAACATGAACCGCGCCTTCCCCGGCTCGCCCGAGGGCGCCGTCACAACGCAGATCGCGCACTACCTCACCACCGTTCTCTTCCCGCTCAGCGACGTCGTCATCGACATCCACTCCGGCGGACGCAGCATGGAATTCGTCCCCTGCTCCACGATGCACCTCGTCGCGAATCTCGATCAGCGCCGCAAGATGCTCGACGCCATGCTCGCGTGGAATTCCGACTTCGCATTTCTCTACGCCGACATCGCGGGCACCGGCCTGCTGCCCGTCGAGGCGGAGAACCAGGGCAAGCTCGTCGTCACCACGGAAATGGGCGGCGGCGAATGCAGCCCCGCCGAAGTCCACCGCATCACGCAGAGCGGCCTGCGCAACGTCCTGCTCCACCTCGGCGCGCTGAAAGGCCGCGCGAAAACCCGCGCCCAACTCGGCCTGCCTCCGATCATTCTCACCCAAGCCCTGCACCGCGAAGACTATCTCCTCGCGCCCGAATCCGGTGTCTTCGAAGTTCTCCTCGACCTCGGCGCGAAAGTGAAACCCGGCCAGCTCGTCGGCTACATCCACCACCTCGAACGCCCCGACCTCGCCCCCGAACCGCTCATCTCAAAATCCACCGGCTACCTCATCACCCAACGCGCCCCGTGCCTCACCCAACAAGGCGACTGCGTCGCCGTCATCGCGCAACAGGTGAGCGAGAAGGAAGTGATGGCGGCTTGAGCCGAAGCCTACAGCCGCCGCCTCACCCCCGCCTTCGCCGTTTCTCTCGCGCGTCGAAGAACTTCCCCAGCACCGCTGCATACGGCTGGTCGGTCCGCAGTTGGATCGAGTCAATGCCCATCGTGCGGAAGGCCTTGCGCAGCGCGCCTTGAAAGAGGGTTTGCTGCTCGGCAAACGCCGCGCGTTGGCGGGCGTTGCCGGTCTGAACTTCGATGACCTCGCCCGTCTCGGCGTCCTTCAGCACGAGCCGGCCCAGTGCGGGCAGTTCCAACTCGTAGCGGTCGGTGATCTGCACGGCCACGAGATCGTGGCGGCGGTGCGCCTGCCGGAGCGCGACCTGGGTGGCGGGCGCGAGCGGCTCGGCAGCGGGCAGCGGCGCGATGTGACCAGTCCGGCTGCCGAAGCGCACTGCTGAGCGCACTTCGAGAAAATCCGAGAGGACGACGACCACGGATTTGTGCGGCAGCATCCGGCTGACGAAGTGCAGCGCGCCGGGCAGATCCGTGCCGTGGCGCCGCGGCTCGAAGAAGAGGAT
>JBJTAU010000363.1:0-5465 GCA_046090965.1 Limisphaerales bacterium
GATTGGCGAAGTAAGGCGGGAACGGCAGCGCGTTCGTCTGCGCAGCGGGCAGCACGATCACCTCGATCTTCGTGCCGTAAAGTCCGGCAGCGGACAGCGCGTGGCGCGCGGCCTCGGCGCGTTTGGCATCGCTTTCCGCGACGTGGATGCGCAGCTCCGTGCGCTGCGCGAGTTCCGTGGCGAGTGGGACGGCGTCGCTGCCGAACAACAGCGCGTAGCCGCGCGTGATGCCCGATTCCTTGATGATGCTCTGCGCTTGCGCCGCGATGCGCGCGTCGCTCGCAAGCACGGACTTCGCTCGAATCGCCACAGCCGCTAGACCGACGCCGAAGCAGTGCAGCCGACCGCTGGCCGTGCTCACGACGAGCTGGCCATTCGCGACGGCGAGGCCCTTCACCACGCCGTCCACTTTTCCAGTCCACACGGCCTTGCCCGTCGCGATGTCGAGCGCGATCACGGAGCCTGAGCCGCCAGCGATGACGTGCGCGCCCGCGGCGATCACGAGCTGCAAGTCCGGCGCCGCGAAGGTCCACTTCACCGCCTCCTTCGGCAGTGTGCCCCGCTTCGGCGCGGCGTCGCACGCGGCGCGGTCGAACGCGGTGATGATGTTCGGCTTCGGGGCGGGCTCGCGGCCATACTTCGGCACCGGCGGGCCGGTGAGCTTGAGGTAGTGCGTCTTCGTCGCGATGACCTGCGCGGCCTCGCGCTCGGAGGAGACGTGCTTGCCGTCGGGCGTGTAGCTGTGCAGCTCGTTTTGCGAGCCGAGGTAGTAGAGGTCGTCCACGAGCACGCCGTAGTCGCCGCTCACGACGCCCTTGCTCGGCACGATTTGATACGTCTTCACCATCGAGCCGCGTGCCGCGCCGTCCGCGCGCGCGAAAGCCAGCGGCGCCGTGCGTCCGCACGGGACGTAGAGCTGGTCGGCGTTGGCGAGCAGGTAGCCCTGCGGCGCGAGGGCGACGTAAGCCTCGCCGGACTTCGGCGCCGTGGTGTTCTTCCACAGTGACTTGCCCGTGACGGCATCGAACGCCGACACGCTCGTCTCGCGGGCGGGAAAAATCCCGGCACCGCAGTAAGCCACGCCGCCATCTACGAGCACGCCGGTGCGGACCGGCCAGAGGGAGCTCAGCCGCCCCGCGCCGAGGATGCGCGTCTCCCCCGCGCCGGGTCGCACGCTCCACAAGAGCCGCCCGTCCTTCGCATCGAGACAATACGCGAGCCCGTCGTCCGAGCCGGCATACACGCGGCCCTCGGCGATCGTCGGCGCGAGGCGCACGGGGCCTTCGGTGAAGAACGTCCAGCGCGGCGCGCCCGTGCGCGCGTCCACGGCGTGGATGCCGTTGTCCACCGCCGAGCCGAAGAACATCGTGTCGCCCGCGAGCGCGACATGCGTGGCGTCGTCGAAGGCGAGCTTCGGCAATTCATTGTAGCCGGCCTGCGGCGTCGGCCACGCGCGCACCGGCTCGGCGGGCGGCGTGTAGGACCAGAGCGCGTTCAGCGGAAACGCGAGCGTCTCGCCCGACACGCCGCTGCGTGCGCGGTCGCGCATGAATGTGGGCCAGTCCTCGGCAAACGCCGACGCCGAGAGAAGCAGCCCCGCCAATCGAAACGTGATGGCGAGCCAGATGGCCCGGAGGCGCACGGGTGGGTTCGGCGAGGAAGCGGAGCAGCTCATGTTCTTGCCGGCGTATGATGGACGTCGCGCCGTTAACGGCCATCCAACCGAACCCGATCTGTCGGGATGGCAGGCTAATCTCACGCGACGGCGAAACGGAACAGCTTTGCCGCGTTGCCGCCGAGCACCTTGGCGCGGGCGACGGGCTGTAGAAAGCCGAGCAACTGCGCCGTGCGTTCACGTTCCGCGCGGTAGCTTTCCGCCGTCGCCTTGTCGTCGAAGCCGCCACCGTAAATCAACCGGTCGGCGCCGTAGGCATCAGCCAGCTGGCGGATGACACCCGGAAGCTCCGCCGCTTCTTTCGAGTCGGGCGTGGGCAGCGAGGAGAGCTTCATCGCCACGTTGGGAAAATCTCCCCAGCGCACCACGCGGTCGTGCTCACCCGGTGCGCCCTGAAACGGCCGGCCCAAGTGGTCCACGATGACGCGCGTCTGCTTGAACTCGCGGATAAGCGGCTCGAACCCCGCCGCGTGGCGCGGCTCAAAGTGGAGTTGGATCGCCAGGCCATGATCGGTGGCGAGCTTCCAAAGCTGGCGCAGCTCCGGCTTGCCGAACGGTGGCAGACGATCCGGCTGGTAGGCGTGGATGCGCGCGGTCACGACCGGCAGGCGCTTGGCCAACTCCGGCAGTTTCTCCATGGAACCGGGGCGATCGCAGAAGACGAGCAGCGTGCCCTTGAGCCGGCCTTGGCCGACGGCGAGGCAGTGTTCGAGATAGCGGTGGTCGTCCTGATAAGGCTCGGGATGAACGACGACCGCGAAGTCCACGCCCGCGCCGTCCATGAGCTTCAGCAGGAACTCCGGAGATGTGGGCTGGTCTGGCTGATAGGTGCCGCGCGGGTGATAGGGGAAGCGTGCGTCCGCCTTGCCGGCGAAGCAGTGCGTGTGCGTGTCCACGACGGGCGGGCGCTTCGCCTCGGCGGCGGACAAAGTGGTCAGCGCAGCGGAGCCAACCCCGGCGACACGGAGGAACACGCGCCGGTTCATGGCAGCGCCAGCTTGTGGCCGTTGCGCTCGGCGTTGCCGGTCTTGTCGCGGGCGGAGGCGAGAATTTCTTTCGCGGCAGGCAAGGTGATTTCCCAATCCGCGAGGCCGGCGCTCTGCGTGCGGATGCTCGCGCGCTGGCCGTTCACGGTGACTTGCGTCACCTCGCCGTTGTCCTCGGTCACGCCGCGCACGAGCAGCTTGCCGTTGGCCTGCTTGCGCGCGCTGAGGATGACCGTCGCGGGCGGGAGATCGTCAACCGGATGAAGCAACTCGGGCCACGGGACGTTTTTCACCTCGGCCACGCGCGATTCGTCACCGGTCAAATCCTTCTCGCTCCGGTAGGTGAGGCCGTCGGCCCCGAAATCTTTCGCCGCCGTGCTGGCCACCTTCGCGGTCCGGCCCGCGCCAAACCAGTCATGCAGATAGACCGGCACGCCGGTCGAAGTGGTGGGTTTCGGGCGCGGACCGCCGCCGCGGTTCACCACCGCGCGCTGCCGTGCGCCGCCCAGCCAGTTCGAGACGTGGACGTTGCGGAAGTGCGACTCGGCCGAGCCGCTGGAGTTGTCGTCGGAGATCTGGATGAGCGGCATCGAGCTGCCACGAATCTGCTCGAACGTGAGCCCATCCACCGTGACGACGCCGTAGTGCTTGCTGTCGTCGTCGGGGCCGCGATTGAACGGCTCCGTGCTCGTGCTGGCGATGAGGACATCACGATAGACGTGGCGGTCGAAGTTCGGGTGATACACGCCGTAGGCTGCGTCGCGGATGTGCAACCGCTCGACGAGTAGCGAGGGAACCTGCGGGCGGAAAGCGTAGTGGATGTTCCACGCCTTGAAGTCGCGCACGACGAACGGATGCCGCTCGTCCGGCCCCACGCGGTTCACGCCCTCACCGAGGTTGAAGGCATACACGCCCGCCTCGCTGTGCGCCTCGTTGCTGTCGAAGCGGATGAACGGCAGCGTGCGGATGTCGGTTTTGCTCCGCGAGCCATCAGCTTGGAGAATTTCCATTTCGAGCGACACCGAGCGCGAGGGCGTGGCCTCGTAGCGGTAGCCATAGTGCGCATTCTCCACCGAGACGTTGCGCGTGAAGGTGTTCAGGCTGCTGGCCCACCAGAACGCCGCGCCGTCGTTGGCGTCGAAGGGCAGCACTTGGTTCGGCAGTCGCTTGCCGCGCCGCGCCTGCACGCCGAGGTTGCGGTCCAGCACATTGTGCGTCTCGGTGCCGTCTTCGAGGAAGTAGCCGTGGCCCACGCTGCGGTAGCCCACGCAGTCGCGCACGACGAGGAACTGCGTGCCGTGAATCGTGACCCAGCGGTTCGCGCTGTCCCAAATCGAAGCCCCAATCACCGCGCTGCCGCGCATCGTGTCGCCGGCAAGGTGGAAGTGAATCGAGTAGCGACCGAGCACGCCTTCCTTGCCGAGGTGCCGGAACTCCGCGTAGCTGATGCCGCCCGCCGAGCCGCGATGATACATCGTGTGCCCACGCACGCCGTCCGGTGCGGCCGATTCAATGGTCACGTTGCGGCTGAGGTTCGCGACCTCGCCGCGATACTCGCCCTCGCCCCGGTGCTCGAACTCCAGCGGTTGATCCAGCGTGAGCTTCGCGCCCGCGAGGGCCTTGATGACACGTTCCTCCGTCTGCAAGCCCTTGCCGTAACCGGTGCGGCTCGTGGCCGTGACGATGACGCGGTCGCCGACGCGCCAGCCGGTCGGGGCTTCCTGAAGCGTGACGTCCGTCGCGCCCTTTGCAGTGGAGGTGCCAAGCTTGAGCCAGGTGCGGTTCATCGGCGCGCCGTGGAAATCCATCCGCGCCCGGCACGCGACGATGGCGGGACAAGTCTCCTTATCCATGCCTTCCACGTGATGCAGGCGGATGAGCGCCGTGACACCAGCGGGAATGGGCTCGGCCAAGGTGCCGACTTCGAGTGCGGGCAGGGTGGTGCCCGCCGCGCTCTCGGCCAGGTGCGCGTCGCACGCGAAGCCGTCTTCGGAATAGCGGTCGCCGGCTTGCACCTTGAGCAACCCGACGTTCAGCCGCGTGCTGCGCTCACGCGAGAAGGCCAGCGTGCCCGCCGCGTTGAGGCCCCGGATGACCGCGTCCGCCTGCGCGTCATACTCCACGCGATGCCCCGCGCGGATGAGCACGCGCGCGCCTTCGCCGGGCACTTGACCACCGGTCCACGTGGTGGGCGCCGACCACGGGCCGCTGCGGGCCGATTGGATTTCTCCGATGGCGAGTAGAGTTGCGGGGAGCGAGATCAACACCACGAGCGCGGCACAAAGGCGATTGGGTTTCACGCCAAGACTCGACTTTCAACCCGAGCCGCCGATTCAAACCACCGCCGGCCGGACCCAGTCGAAAAAGCCGAGCCGCTCCAGGTCCGCGCGCAGGGTGGCCTGCTGCTCCGCCGTCAGGCTCCCGTTCGGCAGGCGCGCCGGGCCAACGTCCACGCCGAGCATCTTCATCGTCGCCTTCGCCGCGCCCATGTAACCGCGCGACGCCAGCAGCGCGATGAGTTGCACCGACTGAAACTGCGCATCGCGCGCCGCCGGGAGATCGCCGCGCCCGAAGGCCGCCATGACGCGGTGATAGACCGGCGCGGCGAAGTTGTAACTGCTGCCCACAGCGCCCGTCGCGCCCAAGGCCAGCGCCGCCAGCAAATATTCGTCACAGCCCCACGGCACGCTGAACGCACCGCCGTCGAAGCGCAGCGTCTGCTGGAACATCATCAGGTCTGAGTTCGTGAACTTGATCCCGGCCAAGTTCGGGATGCGCTCGCGCGCCTGCGTGAGGAAGTCCGG
>JBJTAU010000364.1:0-4183 GCA_046090965.1 Limisphaerales bacterium
CGCTGCGCACGTCCCACGGGGCGGCGGTCGCGGGGTTCTTCAAGACTTGGAGCAGGCGCAGGTTCTTCTTTTTCGTGAGCACCGCGAGGGCTTCGTCGGTGAACGCGGGCGCGACAATGACTTCGCTGAAGATCTCCGCCATGGCCTCGGCACACGGGCCATCGAGCGGCTGGTTCACCGCGCTGATGCCCCCGAATGGCGCCTGCGTGTCCGGGGCGACCGCCTTGTCCCACGCGTCGCGGAGTGTCGCGCCCTGCCCTACGCCGCAGGGGTTGGTGTGCTTGAGGATGGCGAGCGTCGGCGCTTCGCCGGTGAACTCGGCGATGAGGGCGGTGGCGGCGGTGAGGTCGAGGATGTTGTTGTAGGAAAGTTCCTTGCCGTGAAGCTGCTTGAAGTAGTCGGCGAACTTGCCGTAGAGGGCGGCCTGCTGGTGCGGGTTCTCGCCGTAGCGCAGCGGCTGCGCGAGGGGCGCGGAGACGATGAGGGTCTTCGGCAGGCTGGCCGCGGCGGGCGCTTCGCTGAAGGCTTTCTCCAAGTGCGCGGCAATCGCGGCGTCGTAGGCGGCGGTGCGGGCGTAAACTTTCGCGGCGAGTTTGCGGCGCAGCTCCAAGGTGGTTTCGCCGGTCGCCTTCACGAGCGAGGCGACTTCCTCGTAGTCCTTCGGGTCCACGATGACGGTGACGTGGTCGTGGTTCTTCGCCGCGCTGCGGAGCATCGAGGGGCCGCCGATGTCAATGTTCTCGATGGCGTCGTGCAGCGACACGTTAGGTTTCGCGACCGTGGCCTCGAACGGGTAGAGGTTGACGACAACGAGATCAATCGGTGCGATGCCGTGCTGCTTCACCGCCCACTCGTGCTCGGCGTTGCCGCGGATGTAGAGCAAGCCGCCGTGGACTTTCGGGTGGAGCGTCTTCACGCGGCCGTCGAGCATCTCGGGGAAACCCGTGTGCTCGGAGATGTCCTTCACCGTGAGGCCCGCGTCGCGGAGCGCTTTCGCGGTGCCGCCGGTGGAGATGAGTTCCACGCCGGCGGCAGCGAGGGTTTGAGCGAAGGCGACGAGGCCGGATTTATCGGAGACGGAGAGAAGCGCGCGTTGGATTTTTGCCATAAGCAGGCGGCGAAAATCCCCGCTGGCGTGCCGCGCGTCAATGGCCAGTTGTTGACACTCGGCTAACCAGCCGAAGTCAATGCCGCGGCCAGCCGCGCCAGTTGCCCGCGCGTGTGCTGACTGCTCACCACGAACCGGAAGTAGCCGCCTTCCGGCCCGCCGGGGTAACGAATGAACGGCGGATGAATCCCCGACGCGAGCAGCCGCCGTTTGAGCCGGGCCACTTCCTTCGCTGACTTGTGAATCACTGGCACGATGGGACCGGGAGCGTCCGGCAAGGCCAACCCGCCCGCGCACAACTGCGCCTTCAGCCACGCTGCATTCGCGTGCAGCCGCGCCTGCAACTTCGGCTGCGCACGAAACACGCGTAGCGACTCCAGCGCTCCCGCCGCGAGCGGCAGCGGCACGGGCGTCGCGCCGGTGAAACAGCGGCTCTTCGTCAGGATCGCCTCCGCCACCACACGCGTGCCGAGGATGGCCCCGCCGAACGCGCCGAACGCCTTGCTCAACGTCACCGTCTGGATCACCCGCGCGTCACGCACGCCGCAGTGCGACGGCGTCCCCTGCCCTGCCCGGCCCAGCACGCCCGCACCGTGCGCGTCGTCCACGAGCAGCGCGCCGTTGGCCGGCAAGACCGCGAGATACTCCGCCAGCGGCGCGACCGATCCGTCGTGCGAGAACATCCCATCCGTGAAGACGATTGGCCTCGCCCCCTTGCCCAGCCCGCGCAATTGCCGCGTGAAATCTGCCACGTCGCGATGTGCGAACGTGACCATCTTTGCCCCCAGCAACACCGCCGCATCCGCCACGCTCGTGTGCGACCGCGCGTCCAGCAGCACATGGGTGAACTCGCCCCGGAGCGCCTGCGCCACGGCGAGGTTGGTCATGTAGCCATTGTCGAGGAGAACAGCGCGCTCTGCCCGGAAGAACCGCGCGAGTTCCAGTTCGAGTTGCTCGTAGAGCGCGTGGTTGCCCGTCGTCTTGCGCGACGAAGCCACGTTCAACCCGAACTCCTTCAACCCGCGCTGCACCGCCGCAAGCACGCGCGGATGGCTCGCGAGCCGGTGGTAATCGCACCCCGCAAAATAGACCAGCCGCCGTCCGCGCCAGCGGACGAACACGCGGTCAACCTGCTGCAGCGGCTCGGCGGTGTGGCGCATGGGGGCTTTGTCTAGCGCACCGGCGTGCGGCTGTCCAACTCACGGCGCGTGGGTCTCGGTGCCTGCCCGCTCGACACCGCCGGCGAACACCGTTACCCTCCCGCCAACACCGCATGTGGAACGCCCTCCGTCGCATCAGTCTCACGAAGTGGATTCTCATCTCCATGGCGCTCGGCATCCTCATCGGCTCGACATTTCCCGAGGCGGACTACCCGATGGTCGCGCGCAACCTCAAGGTCATCTCCAAGCTCTTCCTCAACCTCATCAAGTGCATCATCGTCCCCATCCTCGTTGGCACGCTCATCATCGGCATCGCGGGCCACAGCGATGACCTCAAGGCCGTCGGCCGCCTCGCGTTCAAATCCTTCATCTACTTCGAGGTCGTCACCACCCTCGCGCTCGCCATCGGCTTGCTGGCGGTCAATTTGACCAAACCCGGCGTCGGCGTCGTGCTGCCACCCTCGGCGGATAAGGGCAAGGAACTCGCCGCGAAGACCCAGACCACGCAGGAGATGATCGAGCACATCGCGCCCAAGAGCTTCTTTGAAAGCGCGGCCAACAACGATGTGCTGCAAGTCGTCGTGTTCACCATCCTCTTCGCCGTCGCGCTCACGCAGGTGCAGGGCAAGCCCAAGGAAACCATGCTCAACTTCTTCGAGGGCCTGAGCGAAGTCATGTTCAAGTTCACCGGCCTCGTGATGCTCTGCGCGCCCTTCGGCATCGGCGCGGCGATGGCCGTGACCGTCGGGCACAGCGGCCTGGCCGTGTTGAAGAACCTCGGGCTGCTCGTGCTCACGCTCTACGGCGCGCTCGTCGTCTTCTGCCTCGTCGTGCTCGTGCCCGTCGCGCTCTGGGCGCGCATCCCCCTGCGCAAGTTTCTCCGCGCCGTGAAGGAGCCGGCGCTCATCGCCTTCTCCACGACTTCCTCCGACGCCGCGCTGCCCGATGCCCTCAAGCGCATGACCGAGTTCGGCGTGCCTCGGCGCATCGTCTCCTTCGTGCTGCCCACGGGCTACTCGTTCAACCTCGATGGCAGCACGCTCTACCTCGCCATCGCGTCCGTCTTCGTCGCGCAGGCGGCGGGCGTGGAAATGTCCCTCGGCCAGCAGCTCATGATGATGCTCACGCTCATGCTCACGACGAAAGGCATCGCCGCCGTGCCGCGCGCCTCGCTGGTCATCCTCTCCGGCACGCTCGCCAGCTTTGGCCTGCCGCTGGAAGGCGTCGCCATCATCCTCGGCGTGGACGAGTTGATGGACATGGCGCGCACCACGGTGAACCTCGTCGGCAACTGCCTCGCCTCCGCCGTCATGGCGCGGTGGGAAGGCGAATTGAAGGACAAGGATCAGACGGTGACGAGTATCTGACGGGTCGGTGGTAGGGCCGCGCAGCAGCGCGGCCTCATCCGACTGATTGGTGAGAAATGGCTGATCTGAAGGTGTCCCTACCAAGCGCCGTAGGAGACGATGTGAAGAGTCACTGATTCAGTTCGCAAACAATGCACGCTAGAAACTCCTCCCTGATCTGGTCATGCTTGCAGGCAATGTATGCTTCTTCGAAGCGAAGTCGAGCCAGCCGGGGAAGGTGGCGGCAAGGTAGATCAGCACTCCGTTCAATCACGCTGTAGGGCCAAAAGACAGCGCGCTGCCGGGAGGCACGCGAATAATTCGTTCCCGGCAGCGCGTCCGATCCACTCAGACCGGAAAAGCTGGTTCGCCTCACGGCTGGCTCAGATTCAGGCGCACGTTGCCACGGCTGCTGAAAAACCCATCCACTCCGATCCGATAGGTCGTTCCAGACGAGGCGGTAAAGACAACCCGGCTGGTGTTGTTGCCTCCGGATTCATCGTCCGACGCGACGACAGACAACCCGATTACGGCCGCACCCGTGTAGACTCCCAACGTCGTGTCAAAGT
>JBJTAU010000365.1:0-3343 GCA_046090965.1 Limisphaerales bacterium
CAGGTAGGTTAGCTGGGTGCCGCCGCTCGGCCAGCGGGAAGTGCGCATTCTGGAATGCGCCGGCGGCAGGGATCGGTGCTGGCACTTTTGCGCGGCCGCAAGGGGCATTGCGTTCCGCTTGCCACCGCAGCCCAAGGCACACTCGACTGAGCTTGAGTGCGCTGCCTCAGGCTCACGTCGAAAGCCATCATCAGCCACACCTTGATGCCATGAACTCCACGCGTTTCTCCCGCCGCGCCTTTATCAAATCCACCGCCGCCACCGCCAGTGCGCTCGGCTTCCCCGCCATTCTCACGGCCGCCAACCCCAACAGCAAAATCGGGGTCGCCTGCATCGGGGTGCGCGGCCGTGGCAACTCCGTCATGGGCAACTTCCTCGCGGAACCGGACTGCGAGATCACGCATATTTGCGACCTGCGCGCCAACGTCCGCGAGCAGCGCGGTGCGGAGGTCGAGAAGCGCACGGGCCGCAAGCCCAAGCTCGTCGAGAACTACCGCGACCTGCTCAACGATCCGAGCATTGACGCCTTCATGGTTGCCACGCCGGACCATTGGCACGCGCTGCTCACCATCGAGGGCTGCCTTGCGGGCAAGGACGTGTATGTGGAGAAGCCCGCCAGCCACAATATCGCCGAAGGCCGCGTGGCAGTGGCCGCCGCGCGCAAGCGCAACCGCATGGTGCAGATGGGCACGCAGATTCGCAGCGCCCCGTGGCTGCGCGAGGCGCGGGAGTTCGTCCAGAGCGGCGCGCTGGGCAAGGTGATTTCCGGCCGCGCGTGGGAGACGGACCGCCAGGGCGCGGTGAAGCTCGCGCCCGACGGACAGCCGCCGGCGGGCTTCGATTACAACATCTGGCAAGGCCCCGCGCCCGAGCGACGCTACAACGAAACTATCGTCGCCAGCGCCTGGCGGTGGATGTTCAACTACGGCACCGGCGACCTCGGCAACGATGGCGTCCACCGCATTGACTACTGCCGCTACGTCATGGGCCTCGACACCTTGCCTGACGCCGTGAGCTGCGCCGGGGGCAAGTTCTTCTTCGACGACGACCAGCAATGGCCGGACACGCAGTTCGTCACCTACGAATATCCCCAGGCCGTGCTCCAATACGAGATGCGCATCTGGTCCAAGCCGCGACTGCACGACGCCGGCGAGGGCGCGGTGATCAACGGCGAGAACGGCTGGGTGCTCGTCACGAACACTTCATGGAAAGCCTTCGACCCCTCCGGCAAGGTGATGAAGGAAGGGCGCGGCGACGTGGGCGACCGGGCGCACGTGCGGAACTTCCTCGACGCCGTGAAAAGCCGGAAGCGCGAGACGCTGAACCAGGAAATCCACTCCGGCCACGTCAGCACGCTGATGTGCCACGCCGGCAACATCGCTTGGCGCACGCACAAGCGTCTGCGCATTGACCCCAAGACCGAGATGTTCGACGACGCCGAGGCGAACAAGCTTGTCGGCCGCGAGCACCGGAAGGGATTTGAGCTACCGAAGATTGGGTAGGCCGAACCAGCTTCAAACCATCCCCGCCAGCTTGCGGCTGACCCAATAGACCGTCAGCAGGAAGAGGATGCTCCCGGCCCACCACGGGTCGGCCCAGAGGCGGATGCGCTGCTCCAAGGGCTTTGGCTCGGGCAGCAGCGTGATTTGCTCGATGACTTTGGCGAGGTCGGCGGTCGGGCCGACCACGCCGCCGGTGAGCGAAGCGAGTTCGCGCAGCGCGGTGAAGTTCGCGGGCTGGCCGACTTTCTCGCGCACGGGTTGAGTCACGGTGATTTCCGTTTCGAGCTTGCGACCGGCGGCATCGGCGGTGAGAAGAATTTTGTGCGGGCCACCTTGCTTGGGCACGAAGCTGGACTTGAACACGCCCCAGCCGCCGTCGAGCGCGGCGAAGTCGAGCCGCTCCGTGCGGCCGCCGGGCGAGGTGATTTTGCCGTCCACCTTGCCTTTCTCCAGCGGGAAGCCGCTCGCGTCGAGCACGGTGGCCTGGAGGAAGACGGTGTCGCCGGCGTTCGGCGTCTCGGGGCTGAAGGTGAGCCGCACGCCCGCGCGCTCGGCGAGGTGGCGCTGGTGGGACATCCAGCGCACGACCTGGCTCCAGAAGCGGTAGTGCCACTTGTCCTCGACGCCGCGCCGCCAGCGCCACGCGCTGTCCGTGCCCATGAAGAGCACCTTGCCGCTGCCCGCCGGACGCGTGACCAGCAACGGCACGCGGCCCCACGCGTTGCGCATCGAGGCGTGGACGGCGAGCACCTCGCTGCCGGGCCGGCTCTTCTCCACGGCGGCGCTCCAGTAGAATCCGGGCAGGTTCTTCCAAATCTCGTCGTTGCGGTTCTCGTCGCCGTCGAAGCGCGTGAGCAGATGGCCTTTGCCCGTCGCTGAGAGCAGCAGCGGCACTTCGTTCTGCAACGCGACGCCGTCGGGGCGCTTGTCGTCGAGCTGAACGGGCACGAGGTCCGCGAGCGGGCTGTTGAGGAAGGACATCTGCCGACCGCGCCGACCGGGAAGAAAGATGAGGCCGCTGCCCTGTTGCTCGACGAGGCCGCGAATCAGCGCGACGTCCGACTCCTTCAGTTCGCCTTCGCCCACGCCCACGTCGCCGAGGAAAATCACGTCGTAGCGCTGGAGTTGTTCCTTCGTGCCGGGAAAGGCGGAGAGATAATTGCGTCCGCCGCCCGGCCCGAGCGACGGATGGAAGAGCACGCACTGCGAGTCCACGCCGGGGTCGCGTTCGAGGGCGTTGCGGAGGTAGCGGTATTCCCAGCGCGGCAGCGAATCCACCACGAGCACCTTGAGCGTCTCGGAGCGCACGGCGATGCGGAACTGCTGCGCGTTGTTGTCCGTGAGCGCCTCGTCGGCCTCGGGCGGCAAGCGCAGCGAGACGGTCTGCTCGCCGACGTTGCGCGGCGACCACACGATGGCGTCCTGCAACTGCCCGCCCGCCGGGATGGTGATCTCCTTACGCACTTCTTCACCATCTCCCGCGTCAATGATGAGTTGCGTCTTCACCTCGCGCGGCAGGTAGCTTGCGATGCGGAACGGGATGGAAATCTGTTCACCGATCAGGCCGTAGCTTGGCGCGGTGGCGCGCTCTAAAATCAAATCCGGCAAAGGCTGTTCCGCGCCGACGCCCACGGCAAATATGGGCGTGTCCGTCTCCCGGAACCGCGACGCAGCGAGCAGCGGCGGCTTGCCAACGTTCCAATCACCGTCGGTTAGCACCAGCACGGCGCGGAGGTTCTGGTGCCGTTGCAGTGATGTTTCAAGAGCCGCGCTCAAGTCCGTGCCAGCCTCTGCCTGCACTGCAAAATTTGTGTCCGCCGGTGGCGCGGAGAAGTCTTCGA
>JBJTAU010000366.1:0-9198 GCA_046090965.1 Limisphaerales bacterium
CACCAATCCCACCTCCGGTTTGCCTGACGCCATCTTCCAGCGCTGGGCCAGCACCGATCCCGCCACCGCCGCCGCGCAAGCCCTCACCCAGCTCCCGCCCGGCCGCCAGCGCGACCGCGTGCTGCAACTTGTCGCCAGCACTTGGGCCAACAGCGATGCCCCCGCCGCCGCTGCGTGGCTCGCGCAGCAGCCCGACAGCAAGGGCAAACGCGAGATGGTGCAGAACGTCGCTGGCGAGCTCGCCGCCACCGATCCGACAGCCGCGGTGGAACTCGCGCACACGCGTCCGCCCGGCGGTGCGCAGCATCAGGCGATCGGCAACCTCGCCTCCCGCTGGGCCGCTGTGGACCTCGAAGGCGCGCTCGCGTGGGTGAAGCAACTTCCCACCGGTCAGGCGCGCGAGAATGCGCTCATCAACCTCAGCCACGAGTGGGCGCAGACCAGCCCGCGCGCCGCCGCCGAGTTCGCTGCCACGCTCCCCGCCGGCGAAACCCAGAACTCGCTTTACTCCGACGTGGCCAACCAGTGGGCCACGGTGGATCCCGCTGCCGCGCTCAAGTGGGCCCACGCCCTGCCCACGGAAGAGTCCCGCAGCCAGGCCATGGAAACCGTCATCTCCACTTGGGCGGATGATTCGCGGGAGGACGCGGCCAAAGTGGTCGCGCAGCTTCCCGGTGGGGAACTGAAGCAGAGGTTGGTTCACAGCCTCGCGGTGAACTGGGCGGAACACGATCCGGACGAAGCCCTGCGGTGGACCAGACAACTGCCCGTGGAAGATCAGCAAAGTGCTTATGCCGGGATCGTCACGGTATTGACGAACGACGACCCCGCCGCCGGCATCCCGCTGCTGGAGAAGCTCCACCCCGACGCACGCGCCGCCCATGCCGAGCAACTCGCCGCCCAATGGCTGCAACTGGATCCCGCCGCCGCCCGCGCCTGGCTCGCCAAGGCTCCGCTCCCGGAGGAGGTCAAGCAGCGGTTGCTCAAGCAGTGAGGGGCTGCTTCGCGAAAGTCACCAACACAACAAGGCCGTCCTTGGCGGGAGTAAGGCTCGACCAATTTCAGCCCATCGGCAGTTCGAACGCTTTGAACGATCCACAGACAACCTAGAGTATCAGGCAAAGAATAGGAGGTGGCACTGGCTCTAACCCGCGTGCTTCTTGCTCCGCTGCGCTTTCACTAGAGTGGCAACAATCAGACAGCAAAGGGCAATAAAGATGGCGATACGAATCCTTAGTTCCTTTTGGAATCTCTCCCGCTCAACACGACGGGTTTCAAGGGCGTGTTCGGCATCGATGGGATGGGAAATATCTCCGTGAAGCGAACAGCGGGGTGAGTCAGCAACCGTGAGTGCTGAGGAATACCGACCACCAGTCGGACAAGTGGGAAGCACCGATCCCTTCAGGTAGGCAAGCACCGCGAGATCATCGAGAGAGTAGGTGTTGGTCCCTGATAAGTTTCGTTCTAAAGCCCATTGCTGAACCGCCCCGTCAATCTGCTTCAGATTAGCCTGGCACGCATAGAATGGAGGAGTCACCCCGTTCGCATGACGCGGCCAAATCAAAATGGCCAGAGAAGCGATCAGAAATGAGGCCTTCATCTGGACGGTTCGTCTGCGACTACTTTCCAGGCTTCCTTCTCAGCCCGTTCTGAAACCACAGCTTCCACACCATGAGGAGCGCCTCCTTCACGATGCCTTTGGACATCTTCGAGTTCCCCTGAAAGCGGTCGGTGAAGATGATGGGCACCTCGGCGATGGTCATGCCCTGCCGCCAGACGCGGTGCGACATCTCGATCTGGAAGCTGTAGCCGTTGGACTGCACGGTATTGAGGCCGAGCGCCTGGAGTGTGGCGCGGCGGAAGCACTTGAAGCCGCCGGTCGGGTCGCTCAACGGCAGGCCGGTGATGATGCGCACATACTTCGCCGCGCCCAGCGAGAGCACGAGGCGGTTGAGCGGCCAGTTGATGACGCGGATGCCATTGCAGTAGCGCGAGCCGATGACGAGGTCGGCGGTCTGCGCGGCGGCGAGGAACTTCGGGATGTCGTCCGGGTTGTGCGAGAAGTCGCCGTCCATCTCCATGATGAACTCGTAGTCACGCTCCAGCGCCCACTTGAACCCGGCGATGTAGGCGCGGCCCAGGCCGTTCTTCTCCGCGCGGTGCAGGACGTGGATGCTGGGATGCGCGGCGGCGAGTTCATCGGCGAGTTTGCCGGTGCCGTCGGGGGAATTGTCGTCCACCACGAGCAGGTCCACGGGCGTGGGCAGCTTGAGGATGTGCGCGGCGAGCGGGGGAAGGTTCTCCCGCTCGTTGTAGGTCGGCACGATGACTAGGGCGCGCTGGCTCATGCTGCTTGGGCCGCTAGCGTCAAGGAACCCGCGGACCAACTCAAGCCGGGATTGCCTGTAGGCGTCCTGTGGCGGCGGTCAGTGACCGCCGGGTTGCTGTCGGAACCCAATCTCGGCGGTCGCAGACCGCCGCTACAGCACGCGTGCTTCCCAACGCGAATCTGGCTGACTAGTCTGCGTCTGACACCGTGATGCCCGACTCGAATCGAAGCTCCAAAGAAGCTCCAATGGCCAAGCTCCAAGGCGTCCGCGCTCGTCTCGGCTTGGTGTTTGGAGCTTGGTGTTTCTTTGGAGCTTGGAGCTTGGGATTTGGAGCTTCGCCAACGGAGTTCGACTTCTTCGAGCGCCGCATCCGCCCCGTGCTCGCGCAGCATTGCTACGAGTGCCACAGCGCGCAGAGCAAGTCGCTCAAGGCCGGCCTGCGGGTGGACACGCGCGACGGCTTGCGTCTCGGCGGCAAGTCCGGCGAGCCAGCTGTCGTCCCCGGCGACGCGGAGAAAAGTCTTTTGCTGAAAGCCATCCTCCACACGAGCGCGGACTTGCAGATGCCGCCGAAGAAGAAGCTTTCGCCGCAGCAGGTCGCCGACTTTGAGACTTGGATTCGCAGCGGCGCGCCGGACCCGCGCGCTGGCGAAGGCAAAAGTGAAAAGGCAAAAAGCAAAAGTCCGCAGACGCACTGGGCGTTCGTTGCGCCGAAGGACCAGCCGCTGCCGAAGGTGAAGGACAAGGCGTGGCCGCAGTCGCCGGTGGACCACTTCATCCTCGCGAAGCTGGAAGCCAATGGCTTGAAGCCCAGCCCGCCCGCCGATCCGCGCACGCTCATCCGCCGCATCACTTACGACCTCACCGGCCTGCCGCCGACGCCGGAGGAAGTCGAGGCGTTCACGAAGGCTTGCACGATCGGCAATCGGCAATCGGCAATCGGCAATCTCGCCGACCGTCTCCTCGCCAGCCCGCGTTACGGTGAGCGCTGGGCGCGCCACTGGCTCGATGTCGCGCGCTACGCGGACACGAAGGGCTACGTTTACGCCCGCGAAGAACGCTTCTTCGTTCACGCCCACGCCTACCGCGACTGGGTGGTCCGCGCGTTGAACAGCGATTTGCCTTACGACCGGTTCCTCATGGTCCAGATCGCCGGAGACCAGCTAGTCGAAGGGTCCAAAGTCCAAAGTCCAAAGTCCAAAGTCGAAGCCACGCCCGTCCACTCTTCACTAATCACTAATCACTCCTCACTAGCGGATTTGGCGGCCATGGGTTTCTTGACCGGCGGCCGCCGCTTCCTCGGCGTCACGCCGGACATCATTGATGACCGCATTGATGTGGTGACGCGCGGCACGATGGGGCTGACCGTCCAGTGCGCGCGCTGCCACGACCACAAATACGACCCCATCCCGACCGCTGACTACTACTCACTCTACGGCGTCTTCCAGTGCACGGCGGATGAACTGGTGCAAATCGAGTTCCCGGAAAAGTCCGACGCGCTAGCCGCCTTCGAGAAGGAATACCAGACGCGCCTCGACAAGCTGAACTCGACGATGGCCACGCGCCGCGCCGAAGCCGCCGCCCGCGTCCGCGCCCGCGTGACGGACTACCTCGCCGCGCAGTTCGAGCTGCACAAGTATCCCGAGGAAGGCTTCGACCAAATCCTCACCGACAACGACCTCATCCCCGGCACCGTGCGCCGCTGGCAGGCGTATCTGGAGCGCGCGCGGAAGCAGAAAGACCCAATCTGGGAGCAGTGGCACCAGCTCGTCAGCAGCGGAGGAAGTCAGAAGTCAGGAGCCAGAAGTCAGGCGAAGCCGGCTCAAGCTGCATCGTCTCCGAACGCCTTGCTCGCCGCCGCCTTCGCCGAGCCGCCGAAATCGCCGCGTGAAGTCGCCGAGCGTTACGGCAAAGTTTTTTCCGCCATCGAACAGCAATGGCATGCCGCGCTCGCCGCCGCGAAGACGAACAATTCCCCCGCGCCCACTGCGTTGCCCGACCCGCAGGCCGAGGCGCTCCGCCAAGTGCTTTACGGTCCTGATTCACCCGCCGTCATCCCGCTCGACGGCATCATCAACACCGAGCAACTCTTCACCACCAAAGTCACCGAGGAGCTGTGGAAATTGCAGGGCGAAGTGGACCGGCACCTCATCCGCACGCCCGTGTCGCCGGCGCACGCGCTCATCGTCACCGACCGCGCGCCGACGGCGAACCCGCGCATCTTCCTGCGCGGCGACCCGAAGCAGAAAGGCGCGGAAGTGGCCCGGCAATTTCTCGAAGTCGTCGCCGGCTCGCAGCGCCAACCCTTCACGCACGGCAGCGGACGGCTCGAACTCGCCCGCGCCATCGCGAGTGCAGACAACCCGCTCACTGCGCGCGTGATGGTGAACCGGATTTGGCTCCACCACTTCGGCGCTGGTCTCGTGAAGACGCCGAGCGACTTCGGCCTGCGCGCGGAACCGCCGAGCCATCCCGAGTTGCTTGACTGGCTCGCGCGACGCTTCGTGGCGGACGGCTGGAGCTTGAAGGTGATGCACCGGCTTGTGCTGACCAGCGCGGCGTATCAGCAAGCAGGCGAGGTCGAGAGCCGAGAGTCGAGAGTCGAGAGTCGTGCGCGTCCGGCCCTCGTCACTCGACCTTCGTCTCTCGACCCCGACAACCGCCTGCTCTGGCGCGCGAACCGCCAGCGGCTGGACTTCGAGGAACTCCGCGATTCGCTGCTCGCGGCCAGTGGCGAGCTCGACCTCACGCCCGGCGGCAAGCCTGCCGACGTTTTCACCAGCAAGCGTCGCAGCCTTTACGGACTCGTGGACCGTCAGTATCTGCCGCCGCTCTTCCGCGTCTTCGACTTCGCCAACCCCGACCTGCACATCCCGCAGCGGCACGAGACCACGGTGTCGCAGCAGGCGCTGTTCTTCCTCAACCACCCGTTCGTCGCCGCGCGCGCGAAGGCGCTCGTGGCGCGAAGTGATTTCGCAACGTTGAACTCGTCGGAAGAGAAAGCGCGTTTCCTGCACCGTGCGCTCTATCAGCGCGAGCCAACGCCCGCGCAGACGGCCGCCGCCGTGCACTTCGTCGCGGACGCGGAGGCAAATCATCCGCAGCCCGCCAAGCCGCCACCGGAGAATCAATGGCGTTACGGCTACGGCGAATTCGACGAGCCAAATCGCAAGCTGAAGAACTTCACGCCGCTGCCGCACTTCCCGGGCAAGGCCTGGCAGGGCGGTCCGAACTGGCCCGATGCAAAGCTCGGCTGGGCGCAACTCACCGCCGAAGGCGGTCATGCAGGCGACAATCTCCAACACGCCGTCATCCGCCGCTGGGTTGCACCGCGCGACTGTGTGGTGGGCATCGCGGGCCGCTTCGCGCACGAGACGAGCGCGGGCGACGGCGTCCGCGCGTTCATCGTGCATAGCCAGCTTGGCCAGCTCCGCACGGTTACGGTGCACAACTCCGCCGAGGACATGCGTGTCACCTCTACCGCTGTGAAGTCTGGTGACACGATTGACTTCATCGTGGACTACCGCGCGAACTTGAACAGCGACGAGTTCAAGTGGGCACCCGTCATCACCGAGTTGAACACCGCCGCCGCGACCGGAGCCGCGCCGGTGCTGGTGAAGGAATGGGACGCGAAGAAGGATTTCCGTGGCGTGGAAGTGCCCGCGCAGCCGGCGCTCAAGCCGTGGGAACAGCTCGTGCAAGTGCTGCTCGCGGCGAACGAGTTCAGCTACGTGGACTAAGCCGGAGCCGGAGATTTTTGGGGGCGCGCGTTCCGACAGGACGGGGCAAGGCGACCGAGCACGGGCGTGAATGGGCTTCGCATGGCCCGGGTCAAACGCCGTGCTTATGCCGATGAAGCTGATCCTGTCTGCGTTGCCAGCGTTGCTCGCTCTCGCCCTGCCTGCGCCTGCCGCGGGGCTCGGCGCAAAACCCGCGCCGGTGGATTTCAACCGCGACATCCGGCCGCTGATGTCGGACACGTGCTTCAAGTGCCACGGCTTCGACGACAAGGCGCGCAAGGGCAAGCTCCGGCTCGACGTGCGCGATGAAGCGCTCAAGGCCGGCACGTCCGGCAAGCCCGCCATCGTCCCCGGCAAACCGGAAAAGTCCGAGATCATCGCGCGGCTCTTCACCAAGAACGACGATGACCTCATGCCGCCGCCCAACTCGCACAAGGCCATCACGCCCGCGCAGCGCGAGCTCTTCCGGCGCTGGGTGGCAGAGGGCGCGAAATATCAAGGACACTGGGCGTTCGAGCCAGCGGTGACTCCGGCGGTGCCGAAGGTGGACTTGAAGAAAGTAATTAGTAAGGAAGTGATTAGTAAGGGCGGCGGCCAAGGCGGCGCCGTCTCGAAGTCGAGCGCCCCACTAATTACTCAATCACTAATTACTTCTCCCCCGAACTCCATTGACGCTTTCCTCGCCGCCCGGCTGGAGCAGGAGAAACTCACCTTCGCCCCTGAGGCTGCACCTGAAGTTTTACTGCGCCGCCTTTCGCTCGCGCTCACTGGCCTCCCGCCCACGCCTGCTGAAGTGGATGCGTTCGTCCGCGAGTGCGCTTCCATCGGCAATCGGCTAACGGCCACCGGCAATGCCGTGGACCGCCTCCTCGCTTCCCCGCACTTCGGCGAGCGCATCGCGGTGCCGTGGCTGGACCTCGCGCGGCATTCGGACACGGCGGGTTATCACAACGACTCGCTTCGCGAAGTCTGGCTCTACCGCGACTGGGTCGTGAAGTCCTTCAACCGCAACAAGCCGTTCAACCAGTTCACCATCGAGCAGCTCGCCGGCGACCTCCTGCCCAACGCGACCGTGGACCAAAAAGTTGCCAGCGGTTTCATGCGCAACGTGATGACCTCCGACGAGGGCGGCATCATCGACGCCGAGTATCTCAACATCTACCTCGTGGACCGCGTGAGCACGCTGGGCACGACGTGGTTCGGCATGAGCATCGCCTGCGCGCAGTGCCACGACCACAAATACGACCCGGTCACGATGCGCGACTTCTACAGTCTCTACGCCTTCTTCCACAACGTGCCGGAGAAGGGCAAGGATGGCACGCGCACACTCAACCCCGAGCCGCGCCTCGCCGTGCCGTTGCCGGAGCAGGAGAAGGAACTCGCGAAGTTGTCCGAGCAAATCACCGCGGCGGACAGGCTGGCGAAGGAACTCGAAGGTCAAATCGACACGGCGCAGGCCGCGTGGGAAACCAAGCTCGCCTCGGACCCTAACGCGCGGATCGTAGCCGGGCCTTACGACCACTTCCCGCTCAACACCAACGCGCACGGCGTGACTCACGACGGCAAGGAGATCGAAGGCACGCTCGCGGGTGAAACCGGTTTCGCGGAAGGCGTGGAGGGAAACGCGTTGCTGCTGAACGGCAAGGCGCACGCGGATTACGGCGCGCGCTACGACTTCGACAAGGAAGACAAGTTCAGCGTCGGCCTCTGGGTGCGCCTGAAGAACACGCCGTCCGGCGCGCCCATCGGCAAGATGGAGAACGGCCCGAACTTCCGCGGCTGGGACATCGAGTTCCACAACGGCAAGGCCAACGTCCACCTCATCCACAAGTGGCCGGACGAGGTCATCCATATCCAAGCCGAGAAGGACTTGCCCTTCGACACCTTCCAGCACCTCGCGTTCACCTACGACGGCTCCGGCAAGGCAGCGGGCGTGAAGCTCTTCGTCCACGGCCAGCCCGTCGCGACGAAGGTGCTCAAGGACAAACTTCCCGGCACGATCAAGACCACCGCGCCCTTCGCCATCGGCCGGCGCGGCGGTGGCGGCTCGCCCTTCACCGGCCGCGTGGATGAGCTGCACATTTTCCCGCGTGCGCTCACGGAGAAGGAAGTCGCCACGCTCGCGGGCGGACCGACCTTCGCGCTCGCGGCCATCGAACCGACCAAGCGCACGAAGGAGCAGACTGACAAGCTGCGGAAGTTTTACCGCGAGACGCAGGCCACCGATTACCTCGCCGCAAAGAAGTCCGCCGAAGACGCGCGCAAGGCGAAGACGGACTTCGAAAAACTCATTCCCAGCGTGATGGTCATGGCCGAGATGACCCAGCCGCGCGACACGTTCATCAAGGTGCGCGGCGCTTACGACAAGAACGGCGACAAGGTCGAAGCCGCCTTCCCCGCGTTCCTCCCGAAGCCCGCGACGACCTCGACCAACCGCCTCACGCGCCTCGACCTCGCGCAGTGGCTCGCCTCGCCGCAGCACCCGCTCACCGCGCGCGTGGCCGTGAACCGCTTCTGGGCGATGGTCTTCGGCACCGGCCTGGTGAAGACGGTGAACGACTTCGGCTCGCAGGGCGAGTGGCCCAGCCATCCCGAGCTGCTGAACTGGCTCGCCGCCGACTTCGCGCGCGACTGGGACGTGAAGCGCGTCATCAAGCAGATGGTGATGAGCCACGCGTTCCGCCAGAGCGCCGCCGTCACGCCCGCGCTGCTGGCGAAGGACAGCGAAAACCGTCTGCTCGCCCGTGGCCCGCGCGCGCGGCTGGACGCCGAGTTCGTCCGCGACAACGCGCTCGCCATCGCCGGCCTGCTCAACCCGCAGCTCGGCGGCAAGCCGGTCTATCCCTATCAGCCGCCCGGCATCCGGGAAATCACCGAGATGGGCGGCGGCGGTTGGAAGCAGCAGCGCGACGCGAGCCAATACCGGCGCGCGCTCTACATCTACCACCGCCGCAGCACGCCGTATCCGAGCCTGCTCACCTTCGACGCGCCCAACCGCGAGGTCTGCGCCGCCGGCCGCGCCCGCACCAGCACGCCGCTGCAATCGCTCGTGCTGATGAACGACCCGGTTTATGTCGAGGCCGCCCGCGCCTTCGCCGCCCGCGTGTTGAAGGAAGGCGGAGCCGACG